>NZ_PNGD01000001.1:63334-90966 GCF_002871495.1 Streptococcus sp. UMB0029 | reverse complement strand
TTCGAGTGTAGCCCATAGCTTTGAGAGCATAGTGAATGGTAGTTAGGTGACATCCGAATTCAGCAGCTATCTCAGTCAAATAAGCGTCTGGATTGTCAGTAAGATAGTTTTTAAGTCTATCTCTATCAACCTTTCTTGGTTTTGTTCCTTTTACTTGATGGTTTAATTCTCCTGTTTTCTCTTTTAGCTTTAACCAGCCATAAATGGTATTACGTGAAATTTGGAAAATGTGTGATGCTTCTGTTATACTACCTGTTACTATAAAATTCTAGTTCACAGTTAATAATACCACAGCAATCACATTCATTCGTAATCCGAAGTGTTTACGATGATTTCGATAGGTTATTGAAAATATTTTAAACGTTTTACTTTTATTTCTGCGACACTTTTTGAAGACCTTCATATCGTGGCAATAGTTCAGCGCAATATCAAAAGAAACAATTCTCCCGTTACTTGTGACAATCGCCTGAGCTTTGATTTTCTCGCACTTTGATGCGAGGAGCTTTTCTGTTTAAGCTTTATCAATAAAACATGCTATAATAGTTGCAGAAAGGTTGGTATTTATGGCTAGAATATTGGTTATTGAAGATAATAGTGACATTCAAGAGATTTTGCGAACACTTCTTACTGAGGAGCATGAGGTGATTCAAGCCTTTTCAGGAACTGAAGGAATCATGCTTTTTGACCAAGGTGGGATTGACCTCGTTTTGCTAGATATCATGCTTCCTGGGAAAAATGGGGATCAGGTTTTAAAAGCCATCAGGGAACAAAGTCAAACTCCAGTCATTATGCTAACGGCTTTGAGCGATAAGAAGTTAATCAGTCAATACCTCTTAGACGGTGCCAATGATTACATAGTGAAGCCTTTTGATTTGGACGAAGTCTTTGCTAGAGTTACTGTTCAGTTACGCCAAAGTACAGAAAAACAGCCTATGGAAATAGAAAAAACTGAAAATCTGCCACAAAACTTGAAAAATATCCAGTTTGATGCAGAAAGTTTTGAAATCAAAAATAGTCAGGAAATCATTCGCCTTGCCAAAAAAGAATGCTTGATTCTCCAAACTCTCCTCAAACATCCTAAGAAAATTTTCACCAAGGAAGAACTTTATGAATTGGTCTGGGAGGATAGCTATCTACCTGGAGATAATACTCTCAATACGCATTTGAGTAATCTTCGTAAAAAATTAAACCAGCTTGACCCAAATCAAGAATATATTGAAACCATTTGGGGAGTTGGGGTAAGATTAAAAGGAGACAAGCAATGACCTACATGATAATCTTTGTTCTACTGATACTCCTAATTATTTTATTGATTACATTGATTCGCTACCATCTAGCACTTAAAAACTTGAGTCAACAGATTGAAGATAAGATTCTTACAGGTAGTATGAAAAGAGTTGGGGTCAGCATTTTTTCCAAACATTTTTTACATCTCTACCAGCAAATTGAGAATCTATTTCAGGAAGTGGAACAATCTCGGTTGGTGATGAAAAGGGAAAAGCAGACTCTGGATATGGCCATCAGCAATATCGCCCATGATATTCGGACACCTTTGACTATCGCTTCAGGCTACACCCAACAATTGATAAAGTCTCCTGAAGACAAAGCAGAAACCTTACAAAAAATAGCCCAGCATCTTGATTTAGTTTCTAAACGTTTGGAGGCTCTCCTAGAATATCGTCGTTTGATGGAAGGAGCTGTCAAACCGAAACTGGAAGAAATAGCTCTCTCAGCTTTTATTACCAAGAAGACTTTGGCTTATTATGATGTTTTTCAGGCGGCAAATATCACACTTGATTTTGAGGTTGAAGCTGGTCTGAAAATGAGGACTGATGAAGACTTGCTGGATCGAATTTTACAAAATCTGCTTGGAAATGTCCTCAAACATGGCAAGGAAGAAGCGCGTCTGTCTTTGCGAAAAGAAAAGGAACAGCTTGTCTTAGAGATTGCAAACCTTGTTAAACAGCCTATCAAAAAAATAGAAAATCTCAGTAACCGTTTTTATTCTGAAAATCTATCAGACACCGAAGAATCCTCTGGTTTAGGCCTTTATATCACTGAGGAATTATGTCATCTTCTCGGTGCAGAGATGAAACTAAGCACAGATGGCCAGTGGTTATCGGTTTTCATTTATTTTTAACGAAAAGAAACCTCCTCTAGCCTACAGAGGAGGTCATTTTTTATAGACTTTTCTTTTTGAAAACTGCCAGTCCACTTAGATTAAAGATTACAATAACAGCTAAGCTAACTATAAGTGTATAGAAAATGGATTCACTATTAGCAGTCATAGCATAGGAAAAATGCAAGGACAAATATGGTAAAAATTTGATATTTGGAAAAATGATCATTGGCATAGAAAGGATGATAGAACTGACCAAATATCCAATAAATACTGCAATATAAGAATGAGTCAGGTAGAGAATAAAGGAAATAATGGAAAGCCAAGCGAGTAGGTATAGAAATTGAAGGAAAATCATTAAGAGGAGATTGGCAATAAAACCATCAGGCATCGTACCAAGTCCGTTCAGTAGAGTTGAGGGAACAAAAGCAATCACAAGGCTAGCGATGAGTTGCAAGAGAGCGATGCTTGCTAGTACAAAGGATTTAGCGAAGAAAAACTCTGTACGAGAAACGCCAACTGTCAAACTATTTTTATAAAGCTTGCCGATTAGATCGACCCCAAGAACTAAACATATTAGAATAATGCAGAGAAAAACAATGTTTGAATCATTGCTAGACGCATTGATAAGAGCTTGAATACCGTCCCAACCATGGGTTGGAATTTCTGGTTCTTCTGTCTGGATTGCCATCAGATGGCCAGTAGCCCCAAAAATAGCCCCCATTAACATGAGTACAAAGAGAATGAATTCTGTAATCCAGAATCCTTTGGAACGGAAAAGACGGTAAAAGTCTGCTTGAATGGTATGTATCATGATTTTCCTCCTATTGGACCAATTGAGTGAAGTATTCTTCTAGGTTTTGACGGGCATAGTAAATCTCGTCAATGTCAACATCTGCCAAGGTTAATTCTTTGAGAATCTGTTTGACATCTTGTTCCTGACCAAAGATATGTATTTCATTTTCTGGATTAACAACCTTGAACTGGAGCTGGATTTGTTCTTTCAATACTTGACAAGCTTTCTCTTGATCAGCTGTCTTAAGGACAATATAATCCTCACTTAGTGTTTCAAATTCAGCTTTGCTGATTTCACGGATAATCTTGCCTTGATCTAAAATACCAAAACGATTAGCTACTAGGTAGAGTTCTGACAAGATATGGCTAGAGATGAGAATGGTGATCCCTTTTTCTTGATTGAGCTGTTGAATCATCAGACGAAATTCTTTGATACCGATTGGGTCGAGACCATTGATAGGTTCATCTAAGATTAGGAAGTCTGGTTTGGATAGGAGGGCAATGGCGATACCAAGTCTTTGTTTCATTCCTAGCGAGAAATCACGAAAGACTTTTTTACCTGTATCTGACAAGCCTACATAGTCCAGCGTTTCTCGAATGACTTGATCAGCATTTGGAACATGACGAATCATACAGTAATATTTCAGGTTTTGATAGGCTGTTAAGTGATTATGAGCTACAGGTGATTCGATAACTGAACCTACTCGAGATAGAGACTTGCTCCACTCATTTTCCGTTTTGCTGGAGAAAAGGGAAACAGTTCCTTTATCCGCAAACAGTAGTTGCGTTATGATTTTTATCAAGGTGGTTTTCCCAGCTCCATTCTTCCCTATAAGTCCATAAATATCTCCCTCTCTTATCGTTAGATGAAGATCCTGAAGAATAGGTTGTTTGTCAAAGTTTTTGGACAATCCATGAATGTCAAGTACTGTTTTCATGATTCTCTCCTTTTGATTTATTTTGTTAACTTTAGTATAAAGTATAGAAATCAAAGAAAGCTCAAGGATTTCTAAAGAGTTTCTAAAGTTTTAGGAATTTTTAAATATCAAAACCCAGTTGATATGAACTGGGCTTCTTTACTATAAAATATATTTCTCAATGGCACGCGCAACGCCGTCTTCTTCGTTGCTGGCTGTAACGTCATCCGCAAGAGATTTGACATAATCGCTGGCATTTCCCATTGCAATGCCAAGTCCTGCAAACTGGAGCATTTCGATATCGTTATTAGCATCGCCCATGGCCATAATTTCTGATGGCTCGATATTCAAAATCTCTGCTAGTCGAGAAAGAGCAGTAGCCTTTGTCGTACCAAGTGGCATAGCTTCATAAATGACAGGCTGTGAACGAACTCCACTAAATCGTTGGCAAAGCTCCTCAGCAAAACGCTTCTCAAAATCGTCCGTTTGGCTCTCTGTCCCCAAAAACATCCCTTGGAACATACGGTACTTGCCACTAGTCGCTTCCTCAAGGGAAATTTCAGTCAGGTCTGAAAAGACTAGCTTGGCATCATTTTGAATGATTTCATTAGGCTTACCACCGAGGACAAAATAGTGTTCCTCATCAAAAAGAGTCAACTGAACATCACTTTTTTCAGCTAGGTCATAGAGGTATTCGATGTCATCTGGGCTGAGTTCTTGCCAATCAACCAGACTCCAATCGCTAGTCTGGTGAGTTGAGCAACCGTTATTAACAATCACATACTCATTCTGGAGGTCAAGACCCAGTTTTTTGTAGTAGGGGAGGACACCGAAAAGCGGGCGACCCGTACAGAGAACTAGTTTGACACCTTTTTCAATAGCTTGGTGAATGGCAGTAATGTGAGCTTGTGGGACTTCCTTGGCTTCATTGAGGAGGGTTCCGTCCATATCCAAGGCTAGTAGTTTAATCATAGTTCTTCCTTCTTTATCTTTTGGTATTATTATAGCATATTTTAGAGGAAAGGAGGAGGAATCTTCGGGCTAATCATGGTATAATAAAAGGTAATGAAAATTGCAACGAGGCAGAGATGAAATTACTTTATACTGATATTCGGACTTCTTTGACAGAAATTCTAACTAGAGAGGCAGAGGAGCTAGTTGCTGCTGGCAAGCGGGTCTTCTACATTGCCCCCAACTCTCTTTCTTTTGAAAAGGAACGCGCCGTGCTGGAATGCTTGTTCCAGCAGGCTTCTTTTGCGATTACCGTCACGCGCTTTGCTCAAATGGCTCGTTACCTGGTCTTGAATGACTTGCCTGCTAAAACCAGTTTAGATGACATCGGGCTTGGGATGGTCTTTTACAGATGTCTTGCCGAACTTGATCCTAAGGATTTACGTGTTTATGGAGCTATCAAGCAGGATCCTCAGTTTATCCAGCAGTTGATGGAACTTTATCATGAGATAGCAACTGCTCAGATGAATTTTTTGGACTTGGAAAGTTTGACAGATGAGGATAAGAGAGCAGACTTACTCTTGATTTTTGAGAAGATAACGGCTTATCTCAATCAGGGGCAGTTGACTCAGGGAAGTCAGTTGTCCCATTTGATTGAGGCTATTGAGAATGACAAGGTAAGTA
Source organism: Streptococcus sp. UMB0029 (assembly GCF_002871495.1). Lineage (GTDB taxonomy): Bacteria > Bacillota > Bacilli > Lactobacillales > Streptococcaceae > Streptococcus. The sequence goes on along the minus strand of NZ_PNGD01000001.1, from coordinate 85,500 downwards.
GTGATTTTAGTCAAATCGCCTTGGTTATTGATGGATTTACCCGTTTTTCTGCCGAGGAAGAGCGGATTGTGGACCTACTTCATGGCAAGGGTGTTGAGATTGTCATTGGGGCTTATGCTAGTAAGAAGGCCTATACTAGTCCATTCTCTGAAGGCAATCTCTACCAAGCCAGTGTGGAGTTTCTCCATCATCTAGCCTCTAAATACCAAACACCTGTTCAGGATTGTTCTCAAACTCATGATGAGATAGATAGTTTTGACAAGGCCTCTCGTTTGCTAGAAGCGTCTTATGACTTTACAGAGCTCACTTTGGATGTCGATGAGAAAGACCGTGAAAACTTACAAATCTGGTCTTGCTTGACGCAAAAGGAGGAGTTGGAGTTGGTAGCTCGTAGCATTCGTCAGAAATTACATGCCAATCCAGACCTGAGTTACAAGTATTTTCGCATTCTCTTGGGGGATGTAGCTTCTTATCAGTTATCTCTAAAAACGATTTTTGACCAGTATCAGATTCCTTTTTATCTTGGCAGAAGCGAATCCATGGCGCATCATCCCTTGACACAGTTTGTCGAGTCTATCTTGGCTTTAAAACGCTATCGTTTCCGTCAGGAGGATTTGATTAATCTTCTAAGAACTGGTTTGTATACCGATCTTAATCAGGCTGATATTGACGCATTTGAGCAATATATCCGTTATCTTGGTATCAATGGCTTGCCAGCCTTTCAGCAAGCCTTCACCAAATCTCACCATGGAAAATTTAATCTGGAACGTTTAAATGCTCTTCGTCTGCGTATTTTAACCCCTCTTGAAACCCTCTTTGCCAGTCGAAAACAGAAGGCTGAAAATCTCTTGCAAAAGTGGAATATCTTTCTGAAAGAAGGAGCAGTGACCAAGCAACTGCAAGATTTGACAGCCACTATGGAAACTCTAGAACAGGAAAGGCAAGCTGAAGTTTGGAAGGCATTCTGTCATGTTTTAGAACAATTTGCGACCGTTTTTGCTGGTTCACAGGTTAGTCTAGAGGACTTTCTAGCCTTGCTCCATTCTGGGATGAGTCTATCTCAGTATCGTACTATTCCAGCAACAGTAGACACAGTTCTGGTGCAGAGCTATGATTTGATTGCTCCTCTGACAACTGACTTTATCTATGCCATTGGGCTGACTCAGGACAATTTACCAAAAATCGCGCAAAATACAAGTCTTTTGACAGATGAAGAAAGACAAAATCTAAACCAAGCGACAGAAGAGGGAGCACAATTGCTGATTGCCAGCAGTGAAAACCTCAAGAAAAATCGCTATACTATGCTTTCCTTGGTTAATTCTGCTCGTAAGCAGTTGGTTTTGTCATCTCCAAGCCTTTTTAACGAAAGTGAAAGCAAGGAATCAGCCTATCTTCAAGAGCTAGTCCATTTTGGATTTAGCAGGAAAGAGAAGAGGATGAATCACAAAGGGATGTCTAAGGAGGATATAGGGTCATATCACAGTCTTTTGTCTAGTCTGGTTGCCTATCATCAGCAGGGGGAGATGAGCGAGACTGAGCAAGATTTGACCTTTATCAAGGTTCTGGCACGTGTCATGGGTAAAAAACTAGACCAGCAAGGTTTAGAAAATCCAGCTCTCCCAACCAGTCCGAGTAGCAAACCCTTAGCAAAGGACACCTTACAGGCTCTCTATCCTGCTGAACAGGAATTTTATCTGTCTACCTCTGGTTTGACCGAGTTTTACCGTAACCAATACAGTTATTTCCTCCGTTATGTACTAGGCCTGCAGGAAGAATTGCGCCTGCGTCCTGATGCTCGTAGTCACGGGAATTTCTTGCACCGCATTTTTGAACGGGCCTTGCAATTACCTGACGAAGATTCCTTTGACCAACGTTTGGAACAGGCTATTCAAGAAACCAGTCAAGAACGCGAATTTGAAGCCATTTATCAAGAAAGTTTGGAAGCCCAGTTTACCAAGGAAGTTTTGCTTGATGTTGCACGGACGACTGGACATATTCTCAGACACAATCCAGCCATCGAAACCATCAAAGAAGAAGCAAATTTCGGTGGGAAAGAGCAAGTCTTTATTCAATTGGATAATGGGCGCAGTGTCTTTGTACGAGGTAAGGTTGACCGCATTGACCGATTGAAAGCTGATGGGGCGATAGGAGTAGTAGACTACAAGTCTAGTCTAACTCAGTTCCAGTTTCCTCATTTCTTTAATGGGCTCAATTCCCAGTTGCCAACCTATCTAGCTGCCCTAAAAAGAGAAGGGGAGCAGAACTTTTTCGGTGCCATGTACTTGGAAATGGCTGAGCCTGTCCAATCTCTGATGGCTGTTAAAAGTCTAGCAGGAGCAGTGGTAGAAGCCAGCAAGTCTATGAAATACCAAGGCCTCTTTTTAGAAAAAGAAAGCAGTCATTTGGGTGAATTTTACAACAAAAACAAAGCTAATCAGCTGACGGATGAGGAATTCCAGCTCCTGCTGGACTACAATGCCCAACTTTACAAGAAAGCAGCTGAGAAGATTTTAACAGGTCAGTTCGCCATTAACCCTTATACTGAAAATGGCAGAAGTATTGCCCCCTATGTTCAGCAACACCAAGCCATCACAGGATTTGAAGCCAATTACCACTTAGGCCAAGCACGTTTCCTAGAAAAGTTGGACTTAGCTGATGGCAAACGTCTGGTCGGAGAAAAACTCAAGCAAGCTTGGTTTGAAAAAATAAGAGAGGAGTTGAATCGATGAAGCGTATTCCCTTTTTAACTGAGGAGAAAATTCAAAAACTGCAAGAAGCAGAAGCGCATTCGAGCAAGGAACAAAAGAAAACAGCCGAGCAAATTGAAGCCATCTACACTTCTGGTCAGAATATCCTGGTTTCAGCGTCAGCTGGTTCTGGGAAGACCTTTGTCATGGCAGAGCGTATTCTGGACCAATTGGCGCGTGGTGTGGAAATCAGTCAGCTCTTTATCTCGACCTTTACCGTCAAAGCTGCGACCGAGCTTAAGGAACGTTTGGAAAAGAAAATCAGCCAACAAATTCAAGAAAGTAGTGATGTTGACCTCAAACAACACTTGGGGCGCCAGTTGGCAGACCTACCCAACGCTGCCATCGGTACCATGGACTCTTTTACACAAAAATTCCTTGGCAAACATGGCTATCTAATTGATATTGCGCCGAATTTCCGGATTTTACAAAACCAAAGCGAGCAACTCCTTCTAAAAAACGAAGTCTTCCACGAGGTCTTTGAAGCCCATTATCAAGGTAAACAGAAAGAGAACTTTAGTCATTTGCTGAAAAACTTTGCTGGACGTGGAAAAGATGAACGTGGTCTGCGCCAGCAGGTCTATAAAATCTATGACTTCCTCCAATCCACCAGTAATCCTAAAAAATGGCTGAGTGACTCTTTCCTCAAAGGTTTTGAAGAGGCTGATTTTACCAGTGAAAAAGAAAAACTGACCACACAAATCCTGCAAGCCCTTTGGGATTTGGAAAGCTTTTTCCGATATCATTTGGATAATGATGCCAAGGAGTTTCCAAAGGCCGCTTATCTAGAAAATGTTCAGTTGATTTTAGATGAAATTGGCTCCTTAAATCAAGAGTCCGATAGTCAGGCTTATCAAGCAGTGCTTGCGCGTGTTGTCGCCATTTCGAAAGAGAAAAATGGTCGAGCTCTGACCAATGCGAGTCGTAAGGCTGATTTGAAGCCACTGGCGGATGCCTACAACGAAGAAAGAAAGGCCCAGTTTGCTAAACTAGGACAATTAGCAGACCAGATAACCATTCTAGACTATCAAGAACGTTATCATGGAGAAGCATGGAAACTAGCTAAGACTTTCCAAACCTTCATGAGTGATTTTGTGGAAGCTTATCGTCAGCGTAAACGTCAGGAAAATGCCTTTGAATTCGCTGATATCAGCCATTATACCATTGAGATTTTAGAGAAATTTCAGCAAGTCCGCGAAGCTTATCAGGAGCGCTTCCACGAAGTCATGGTTGATGAGTATCAGGACACCAACCACATTCAAGAACGGATGCTGGAATTGCTGTCTAATGGCCACAATCGCTTTATGGTGGGGGATATCAAGCAGTCCATCTACCGATTCCGTCAGGCAGATCCTCAGATTTTCAATGAAAAGTTCCAACGCTATGCGCAAAATTCAAAAGAGGGCAAGCTCATTCTCCTCAAGGAAAATTTCCGTAGCAGTTCAGAAGTGCTGTCAGCAACCAATGATGTTTTTGCACGCCTTATGGACCAAGAAGTCGGTGAAATCAACTATGACAGCATGCACCAGCTTGTTTTTGCCAATACTAAACTGACTCCCAATCCAGACAACAAGGCAGAATTTCTCCTCTACGACAAGGACGACACAGGCGAGGAAGAAGAAAGCCAAACAGAAACGAAACTAACAGGCGAAATGCGCTTAGTTATCAAGGAAATCCTTAAACTTCATCAGGAACAAGGTGTTGCCTTTAAAGAAATTGCCTTTCTGACCTCTAGTCGTAGTCGTAATGATCAAATTCTACTTGCTCTGTCTGAGTACGGGATACCTGTCAAAACAGACGGTGAGCAAAACAATTACCTCCAATCTCTAGAAGTGCAAGTCATGCTAGACACCCTTCGTGTCATTCACAATCCCCTGCAAGACTATGCCTTGGTTGCTCTTATGAAGTCTCCTATGTTTGGCTTTGACGAGGACGAGTTAGCACGTTTGTCCCTTCAGAAAGCAGAAGATAAAGTTCAAGAAAATCTCTATGAAAAACTGGTCAATGCTCAAAAACAAGCAGCTAGCCAGAAAAACTTGATTCACTCAACACTAGCTGAGAAACTAAATCAATTCATGGATATCTTGGATTCTTGGCGCTTGTATGCCAAAACGCACTCTCTCTATGACTTGATTTGGAGGATTTACAACGACCGTTTTTATTATGATTACGTTGGGGCTTTACCAAATGGTCCTGCTAGACAGGCCAATCTCTATGCCCTAGCACTGCGCGCTGATCAGTTTGAAAAGAGTAATTTCAAGGGCTTATCTCGTTTTATCCGTATGATTGACCAAGTCCTAGAAGCCCAGCACGATCTTGCGAGCGTGGCTGTCGCACCGCCAAAAGATGCAGTGGAACTCATGACCATTCACAAGAGTAAAGGGCTAGAGTTTCCTTACGTCTTTATCCTCAATATGGATCAAGATTTCAATAAGCAAGACTCTATGTCAGAAGTCATTCTCAGCCGTAAAAATGGTCTAGGTATCAAATATATTGCCAAGATGGAGACAGGAGCAGTGGAAGCTCACTATCCTAAAAGCATCAAACTCTCCATTCCTAGCCTAACTTATATACAGAATGAAGAGGAATTACAGCTGGCTAGCTATTCAGAGCAGATGCGTCTGCTGTATGTTGCCATGACGCGGGCTGAGAAAAAGCTCTATCTTGTCGGCAAGGGATCTCGTGAAAAGCTGGAAGCCAAGGAATACCCAGCAGCTAAAAATGGAAAACTAGATAGCAGTACTAGACTCCAAGCCAAGAATTTCCAAGATTGGCTTTGGGCTATCAGCAAAGTGTTTGCCAAGGATCATCTCAACTTTAGCTATCGTTTTGTTAGTGAAGACCAGTTGACTAGAGAAACTATCGGTCAATTGGAAAACAAGAGCCCTCTACAAGACAGCTCTCAAGCAGACAACCGCCAGTCAGAGATCATCAAAGAAGCCCTTGAAATGCTGAAAGAGGTTGAAGTCTATAATACTCTTCACCGCGCAGCCATTGAACTTTCTAGTGTTCAAACCCCAAGTCAAATCAAGAAATTCTACGAACCTGTTATGGATATGGAGGGTGTCGAAATTGCTGGTCAAGACCAGTCAGTAGACAAGAAAATCAGCTTTGATTTGCCAGATTTTTCAACTAAAGAAAAGGTAACTGGAGCTGAGATTGGTAGTGCTACCCACGAACTCATGCAGAGAATTGACCTCAGTCAGCGACCAACGCTTACTAGCCTGACAGAAACTCTCAAACAAGTTCAAACCAGCCCAGCTGTCAGAGACAAGATTAATCTTTTGAAAATTCTTGCATTCTTTGACACAGGACTCGGTCAGGAAATTATCGCTAATACCAACCATCTTTATCGCGAGCAACCTTTCTCCATGCTCAAACGAGACCAAAAGAGTCAGGAAGACTTTGTTGTCCGTGGTATCCTTGATGGCTATCTGCTTTACGAGGACAGAATCGTTCTGTTCGACTATAAGACAGACCGCTATGATGAACCCAGTCAACTCATAGACCGCTATCGTGGTCAATTAGCCCTTTATGGAGAGGCCTTATCACGAGCCTATTCGATTGAAAATATTGAAAAATACTTGATACTACTCGGTAAAGACGAGGTTCAAGTTGTAAAAGTATAATCTAGAAAGGAGACCTCATGACACTTCCAGTTAGAAAATCCCTGCACGATGCAGTTTTACAGGCTTCAAAAGCTGATACTTGGGAACAAGCTACCAAGGAATGGAATGAAGTTTCCTTGATTTTTAACGGTATCGGCCGTAGCAATTGTGTCTGTGGAAATGCCATCAAATACGCTTACGAACTCTTTAACGGTGTCACAGGCCAATGCCTCTTTCCAATCGGCAGCGACTGTGTTCGGCATTTTCATCGATTAAGCCTTGACCAGCAACTGGAAGAGGAAGAAAAATTACTCAGAAAGGTTGAAAATCTAACCAAAAAAGCCCAGAAAAAGGAAAAAATCAAGGTCAATAAAAGTGACTTTGACGAGCGACTTCTAAAGTGGCTATGGGAAAAAGGTGTTTTCAAGCCCAATCGTGGTAATCAGTTCACACCTGAAAGAGACTACTATCTCTTCCTAGAAGTCTTTCAGGGAGGAAGTTGGACCAAGGCAGAGCCAAAGAAGAAGGCTCGGATGGAAGAAGTCCTAGAAAAATGTATTAAACCCTTTTTACTTGGAAAACCAGATGACCAACTCTATCTTGTCAAGCTAGGCAAGGAGAAAATTGACTATGAACAAGAACTCCGTATCCAAGCAGAGAAAGAGCGCAAGAAGAGAGATAAAATCGCTAAGCAATATGCAGATAATCTGGTCTTAGCTATGGGCCCAGCAGAGCGTGCCTATCAGGATTACTTTGGCTTTACAGAGACCTTGACCCAAGAAGAACGCAAGTGGGAGAAAATTCTTTTTGGAAAAAATCGAACAGAACGGGCTATCAAGGTCAAACAATACCAAAAAGAGTTGGAAAAAGACCAACGAATTGCGAGTCAGGATCCAGTTGAAAGAAAGCAGAAGCAGACCTGGCTCCTCAATTCCTATTTCCGTGAGCTTCCTGAAGAAAAATCTCGATTTGCTCGTCTCTTATTAGCATATCGAAAAAGTGGTGAAGTACCATTTTCATCCGAGTATCTGTCAGATCATCTCATCGACTTTTTCTATAAAATGAAAGCTTTTGAGTTTGAAATTGCACCAGAACAAGTCCGAGACTTTTTAAAAGAAAGCCTTCAAGCAGAACATTTATCATCAGCACAAGAAAGCTGGATAGAAGGAATTCTCCTCAACTGCATCAAACCATTTTTAGAACGATTATTGATATAAGTAACACCTACCGTGGAAATACCATGGTAGGTTATATTTTATCCAAAAAGAGAAAATAGGAAATGGTAAATCTTGCTCCTTGGTATTTTATATATAAAACAAAGTATGAAAACGCAAGGCAATTTTAAGACTTTTTAGAAAATTAAGAGTATAATCAGAGTATATTGTCTTTTTTATAGATAATAGACTAATATAATAAAGGTTTTCGTAACATATATAAATTATATTTCAAGGAGGAATAATGGAAAAATATTTTGGTGAAAAACAGCAGCGTTTTTCATTTAGAAAATTATCAGTAGGACTTGTATCTGCAACGATTTCAAGTTTATTTTTTATGTCTGTATTAGGTAGTTCATCTGTAGAAGCTCAAGAGACTAAAGGTGTTCACTATAAATATGTGACAGAGTCAGAGCTATCATCAGATGAGCAGAATAAGCTTGTCTATGATATTCCGACATACGTGGAGAATGATGATGAGACTTATTATCTTGTTTATAAATTAAATTCCCCAAATCAACTGGGAGAATTACCCAACACTGGAAGCAAGAATAATATGAAAACCTTTGTTGCTGGTGCTAGCTTAGCAGCTCTGGGGATTTTGATTTTTGCCGTTTCTAAGAAAAAAGTTAAGAATAAAACAGTATTACATTTAGTATTGGTTGCAGGAATCGGAAACGGTGTCCTAGTATCAGCTCATGCTTTAGAAAATAATCTTTTGCTAAATTACAATACTGACTATGAATTGACTTCTGGAGAAAAATTGCCTCTTCCTAAAGACATTTCAGGTTACACATATATTGGATATATCAAAGAGGGAAAAACGACTTCTGATTCTAAAGTAAATAATCAAGAGAAATCAGTAGCTAGTCCTACAAAACAACAAAAGGTAGATTATAGTGTTACACCGACTTTTGTAGAGAGTCCATCAACAGTACAAGCTATTCAGGAAGAAAAACCTGTTTCTACTAAATTAACCAATCCAACAAAAGAAGAGAAACAATCTTCAAATTCTCAATCACAATTAGCAGAACATAAGGATGTACAAGCTGGAGCTTTGATAACAGACAAAAGCACCCCAGAAGTTCAATCTGCCTTACCAGAAGCTGTTGTAAGCGCAAAAGGCGAACCTGCAATCCAACCCGCCTTGCCAGAGGCAGTCATAACCGACAAAGGTGAATCTGCAGTCCAACCTGAATTGTCAAAAACAGTTGTAACCGATAAAGACAAACCAGCAGTCCAGCCTGCGTTACCTGAAGCAGTTATAACCAACAAAGGTGAACCTGCAATTCAACCAGAGCTTTCCGAAGCGGTAGTAAGTGACAAAGGTAAGTCAGCAGTTCAACCAGCTTTACCAGAAGCTGTAGTAACCAACAAAGGCACCCCAGAAGTCCAACCTGAATTGCCAAAATCAGTTGTAACCGATAAAGACAAACCAGCAGTTCAGCCTGCGTTACCTGAAGCAGTTGTAACCGACAAAGGTGAATCAGAGCAAGTAGCTCCACTTCCTGAATACACAGGAGTTCAGTCAGGCTCTATAGTGGAACCAGAACAAGTAGAACCGACAAGAGAATATACAGAAGTACAAGCTGGAGCGTTAGTAGAACCAGAGAAAGTAGAATCACCAAGAGAATACACAGGGGTACAAGCCGGAGCGTTAGTAGAACCAGAAAAAGTCGAAGCGCCAAGAGAATACACAGGAGTACAAGCTGGATCGTTAGTAGAACCAGAACAAGTAACTCCACAACCAGAGTACAAGGGGACTCAGTCTAGTGCCATCGTCGAACCAGAGACCCATGCTTCCTTACCAGAATATACAGGTGAGCAATCGGGAGCTGCTGTAGCCCCTGAGACAGCTGAAAAACCAGAATATACCAGCACCCAGTCTGGAGCAATAGTCGAACCAGAGCAAGTAGCTCCACTTCCAGAATACACAGGAGTACAGGCCGGAGCAATAGCAGAGCCTGAGAAAGTGGAAGCTCCGAGAGAATATACGGGTATACAAGCTGGAGCTTTAGTAGAACCAGAAAAAGTCGAAGCGCCAAGAGAATACACAGGAGTACAAGCTGGAGCGTTAGTAGAACCAGAGAAAGTAGAGCCAACTAGAGAGTATTCTGGAAGTATTGAACAACCAAGTACAGAAGAGACTAAACCAAATAATGAAAATACTAATACACCAGAAGAAATGAGTATTCAGAAAAAATCTAGTGCATTAATTAATATGACCTTTATTACAGATTCGTCAAGGGGAACTGGAGTGGGATCAGCTACTTTTATTGCACCAAATGTACTTTTAACAGTGGCTCATAATTTTATTAGCAGTTCTTCTGATAATACTACAGGTAAGTTCATAGGGGATGAAACCAAAAATACATATGAATGGGTAACTCCCGATGGGCGAAAAGGAAGATTTACTGCTAATGATATCCATTTTTATAATAAACAAGATTATCCAAAAGGATTTATCTATGATTTAGCAGTGATTAAGCTACCTGAAACAACTGGCAGAGAACATGTAGAATTAGTTAAAAATTATACTAAAGTAAATCTTAATGACAAACTAAATGTTCATGGATATCCAGCTGGGAAATATACGCACTTAAAAGATGCTAGGGTAGAAATGGAACAAGAATATGCGAATAATACCTACGGTGTTCAATATCAAGGTGGAAAACCTGGTATGAGTGGTGGAGGAATATTTAATGCTAATGGTGAAGTTATTGGTGTGCATCAAAATGGAGCACAAAATCGCTCAGGCGGATTGATTTTATCTCCTACACAATTAGCTTGGATTAAGAGCATTATAGCAGGTAATGAAATTACCCCAGTATACGATAAACTTTATCGTCATAAAGATGAGAAAAAAGACGATGTTAAAGAAGAAGACGTTAATAAGAAATTAGAGCTTAGAAATATATCTTCTGTAGAACTATATTCAAAAGAAGGTGATAAGTATCATCATGTAACTTCATTAGATTCTGTACCAAATGACCCACAAAATTACTTCATGAAAGTTAAATCAGAGAACTTTAAAGATGTGATGCTACCAGTTACAAGCATTACTAATGATAATAAAGATAATAGAGCTGTTTATAAAATAGTAGCAAGTGCAAATAATCTGATACAGCATGAAAATAATAATGTACTAGAAAATTATACATACTATTTACCAAAAACTCAGCAAAGTGAAACTGGTGTCTATACATCATTTAAAAATTTAGTAGATGCAATGAATAACACTCCTAATGGCACATTCCGTTTAGGTGCAACTATGGATGCTCGTGAACTTGAACTTCCAGATGGTCAAGAAAGTTATGTGAAAAATGAATTTCATGGAACATTAATAGGGCAAAATAATAATAAGTATTACGCTATATATAACCTGAAAAAACCACTGTTTAATGTGCTAAATAGCGCTACAGTAAAAGATATTTCAATAAAAGATGTCAATATTTCATCAAAAGAAGATGCTGCAACACTTGCAAAAGAAGCGAGAAATAGAACTGTAATTAGTAATGTTCATGCTGATGGAGCGATAGCTGGTGAACATGGAATAGGAGGATTAGTATCACAAGTTAATAATTCTACTATTTCTAACAGTAGCTATACAGGTAGAATAACTAATACATATAAAACAGTTGCTAGTTATCAGATAGGAGGTTTAGTAGGTAAACTTTCTGGTCCGAGTGGTTTGATTGATAAATCAATAGCATCAATTGATTTGGCTTCAAATGCAACACAAGGAGATCAATCTATTGGTGGAATAGTTGGTGCAGTAGAAGATAGTGCACTAATTAGTAATAGTTATGCTGAAGGAAATCTTAATAACGTTCAACGTTTTGCAAACGTTGGTGGAGTAGTTGGTAATCTTTGGGATCCAGCTGGAGGATTAGAAAAATCTGGTCGACTTTCTAATGTACTAAGCGACGTTAATGTTACAAACGGTAATGCTATAACTGGAAAAGATTTCACTGACATGAAAGCAAAACATGTATATAGCAACAAAAATAATAGGGTTGTGAACGTAGTAGCAGAAGATGATGAAATCTTAACTAAGGATTCTACTGTTCAAAGAGGAGAAGTATTAGAAGACGCACAGATTAGAGAGAAAAAAGCTGCTTTTGCATCTAAAAATACTATTAAAACAGAAGATTTTAATTTCTCTTCTAGATATGTAACTGACTATAGAAATCTTGAAAATGCGGTTTCATCTAAAGAAAAAGTTTATAAAAATATAGAAAAACTATTACCGTTCTATAATAGAGAAACAATAGTTAAGTACGGAAATTTAGTAGAGTCAAGTAGTAATCTTTATAATAAAGAATTATTATCAGTTGTTCCAATGAAAGATAATGAAGTAATTAGTGATATTAACAAATACAAATCAAGTATAAATAAATTATTACTATATTACGCAGACAATACATCAGAGAAACTTAATGTAAATTATCAAAGTGATTTTTCAAATGTAGCAGAGTATAGAATAGACGGTACAAATTTAATTTATACACCGAATACATTACTTCACAATTATAATAATATTTTAGATAAAGTATTACCAACATTAAATAGTGTAGAATATAAATCAAAGGAAATTAGAAAAGTATTAGATGTTTCAAATGATGTTAGTTTAACAGAACTATATTTAGAAGAACAATTCAATACTACAAAAAATAACTTGAGAGATAGTTTAACGAAACTACTTACTGCAGATGCTGCAATAGCTGAAAATAACAATAAGATAATAGATAATTATGTAATCGAAAAAATTAAAAATAATAAGGAAGCTTTACTTCTAGGATTAACATATTTAGAACGTTGGTACAATTTCAAATATGGTAATACAAAAGCGAAAGATTTAGTTATGTACCACTTGGATTTCTTCGGTAAATCAAATAGTTCAGCGTTAGATAATGTTATCGAACTAGGTAAATCTGGATATAATAATCTACTAGCAAAAAATAATGTTATAACTTATAACGTTTTATTAGCGAAAAATTATAAAACTAATAATTTATTTGATGCATTAGAAAAATATAGAAAAGCATTCGTGCCAGATAAAACCAATAATGAGTGGTTTAAAGAACAAACTAAAGCTTATATAGTAGAAGAAAAATCTACAATTAAAGAGGTAAGTGATAAGCAATCAATAGCTGGTAGTCCATATTCAATTGGAGTATATGATAGATTAACTAGCCCATCATGGAAATACCCAAGTATGGTCTTGCCGCTATTAACATTACCTGAAAAATCGGTGTTTATTATAGCCAACATTTCAACAATAGGTTTTGGTGCTTATGATAGATATAGAAGTAAAGATCATCCAGCAGGAACTAATTTAAATGAGTATGTTGAAACAAAAGCTAAAGAAGCGGCTGTTAGATTTAGAGATCACTATGATTATTGGTATAAAATATTAGATGATAAAAATAAAGAAAAATTATATAGAAGTGTTCTAGTCTATGATGCGTTTAGATTTGGTACAGATAAAAGTGAAGATAAAGTTACATATCAAGCAACTTTTGAAACAGATCATCCAGCGATAAAACATTTCTTCGGGCCAGCAGGAAATAATGTTGTTCATAATTCTAATGGAGCATACGCTACAGGGGATGCATTCTATTATATGGCGTATCGTATGCTTGATAAAGATGGTGCGGTAACTTATACACACGAAATGACGCATAACTCAGATAGAGAAATTTATCTTGGAGGATACGGAAGACGAAATGGACTTGGACCAGAGTTTTATGCTAAAGGATTATTACAAGCTCCTGATCATCCAGATGATCCTACTATTACGATTAACTCTATATTGAAATATGAAGAATCAGAAGATTTAACTAGACTTCAAGTAAAAGATCCTACAAAACGATTTAATAATGCAGAAGACTTGCAAAAATATATGCATAATATGTTTGATGTAATTTATATGCTAGAATATCTAGAAGGAAATGCTGTTGTTAACTTAGATATTTCTAAGAAAAATGACTTGTTGAGAAAAATAGAAAATAAATTTGAAACAGATCCAGATGGAAGTAAAGTTTATGCAACCAATGTTATTCGTTATTTAAATGATAGTGAACTTAGCAAATTAACGACATTTAATAGTCTAATTGAAAATGATGTTATTACAAGAAGAGGATATGAAAATGACAATGATAATACCTTTAAACGAAATGGCTATTATACAATTAAACTATTTTCACCAATATATTCTGCTCTAAGTAATGATAAAGGAACTCCGGGTGATTTAATGGGACGTCGTATGGCGTTCGAGTTGTTAGCTGCAAAAGGTTTTAAAGATGGAATGGTACCATATATTTCTAATCAATACGCAGAAGAAGCAAAAGCAAATGGTGACGTTATTACATCATATGGTAAAAAAATCGGTAATGTAACTGATAAGTTAGTACTTGAAAAAGTATTTAATAATCGTTACTCATCTTGGATAGAATTTAAAAAAGCAATGTATAATGAGCGAATAGCTAAATTTAATAAATTAATGAGCATTAGCTTCATTAACCCAAATGGAGATTGGTTCAGAAAAGATAGAGTGACAATAACAAATATAAATGCGCTTCAAAGAATGATGACTACTGCTGTCAATGAAGATGCTGAGGATTATCTTGTGAATATATATCCAGAAAGAAGTAGAGTTCATAAACTTAAACAGGCAATATATAAAGCTTATCTCGATCAAACGAATGATTTTAGAAATTCAATTTTTGAGAATAAAAAATAGTGTTTGCTATTAGGAAATAAAAAGTAAAGGTAGAGGATTACAATTGTCATTATTAAAAAAAGATAAATTTTCCATTAGGAAAATAAAAGGTATTGTTGGCTCAGTATTCTTGGGAAGTCTTTTATTCGCTCCGTCAATTGTTGGTGCATCGACTTATCACTACTTGGATTATAGTAATTTGACACAAACTGAACGTGATCAGCTCAAACAAGGTAGACCTGACGAATCAAAAGAATCATATGCTTTGGTTTATGAGAAAGACGCACTACCAAATACTGGTCAATCACAATCTATTATAACTGTATTTGGTTTATTGACCATCGGTAGTCTTGTTGTAGTTATTACAAAAGATAAGAGAAATAAAAAAATAGCTACATTTTTGATTGTAGGGGCGACAGGTTTAGTTACACTATCAACTACTTCAGCACTTAATTTGAATGCTAACATCCATGAGTCTGGACGTGATGGTGTGTTGCAAATTTATGGTTACAGATATGTTGGTTACTTGGAGCTTGATGAGAGAACTGTTTCGCCAGTTGAGCAACCCAAAGTTGTAGCAGAGAAAGGCGAACCTGAGGTTCAGCCAGAATTGCCAGCAGCCGTAGTCTCAGAAAAGGTAGAACCAGCAGTTCAACCAGCCTTATCCGAAGCGGTCGTAACCGACAAAGGTGAACCAGCAGTTCAACCAGCATTACCAGAAGCTGTTGTAACCGACAAAGGTGAACCAACAGTTCATCCTGAATTGCCAGCAGCTGTAGTCTCAGAAAAGTTAGAACCAGCAGTTCAACCAGCTTTATCAGAAGCAGTCGTGACCGACAAAGGCGAACCTGCAGTTCAAGCAGAATTACCAGCAGCTGTTGTAACTGAAAAGGGCAAACCTGAGGTTCAACCATCCTTATCCGAAGCAGTCGTAACCGACAAAGGTGAACCAGCAGTTCAATCAGCATTACCAGAAGCTGTTGTAACAGAAAAAGGTGAACCAGCAGTTCAATCAGCATTACCAGAAGCTGTTGTAACCGACAAAGGTGAACCAGCAGTTCAACCAGCATTACCAGAAGCTGTAGTTACTGGAAAGGGGGAACCTGAAGTTCAACCATCCTTATCCGAAGCAGTCGTAACCGATAAAGGTGAACCAGCAGTTCAACCAGCATTACCAGAAGCTGTTGTAACTGAAAAAGGCGAACCAGCAGTTCAACCAGCATTACCAGAAGCTGTTGTAACAGAAAAAGGGGAATCTGAGGTTCAAGCAGAATTACCAGCAGCTGTTGTAACTGAAAAAGGCGAACCTGAAGTTCAACAAGAATTACCAGAAGCAGTCGTGACCGACAAAGGCGAACCTGAAGTTCAAGCAGAATTACCAGCAGCTGTAGTCACTGAAAAGGGGGAACCTGAAGTTCAACCATCGTTATCAGAAGCAGTTGTAACTGAAAAAGGGGAACCTGAGGTTCAAGCAGAATTACCAGCAGCTGTTGTAACTGAAAAAGGCGAACCTGCAGTTCAACCAGTGTTACCTGAATATACTACAAAAGTTGCACCAACTTTGACTTTGGATAAGGTAACAGAAGATGCGATGGCTCGTTCAGCTAAATTGGACTACACTCTTGAAAATACAGGTAATGCTGAAATCAAGAGCATTATAGCTGAGATTAAAGATGGGGACACTGTTGTTAAGCGAGTTGATTTATCTAAAGAAAAATTGACAGATGCTATTCAAGATTTGGATTTATTTAAAGATTATAAGATTGCAACAACAATGATTTATGATCGTGGTCAAGGTGCTGAAACATCTAAATTGGATGAAAAACCTTTACGTTTAGAGTTGAAAAAAGTTGAAATTAAAAATATCGCATCTACTAATTTAGTGAAGGTAAATGATGATGGTACTGAAACACCTAGTGATTTCATGACTGAAAAACCTTCAGATGAAGATGTGAAGAAAATGTACTTAAAAATCACTAGTCGTGATAATAAAGTAACACGTTTAGCAGTTGATAAGATTGAGTTGGTAACTGAAAAAGAAAAAGAACTTTATAAAATTACAGCAACTGCTCAAGATTTGATTCAACATGTGGATCCATCTAAGACTAGAAATGAATACATTCATTACATTGAAAAACCTCGCCCTAAAGATGATAATGTTTACTATAACTTTAAAGATTTAGTAGATGCTATGAATGCCGATAAAAATGGTACATTCAAACTTGGTGCAGATTTGAATGCAACGAATGTACCAACGCCCTTTAAACAATATGTCCCAGGCACGTTTAAGGGACACTTATCAAGTGTTGATGGTAAACAATATACGATTCATAATATTGCCCGTCCCTTATTTGATCGTGTTGAAAATGGTTCAGTGAAGAATATTAATTTAGGTAATGTGGATATCAATATGCCTTGGGCTGACGGAATAGCACCTGTTGCTAATATGGTGAAAAATGCAACTGTTGAAGATATTAAAGTCACAGGTAGTGTTATCGCTAATAATAATATTGCAGGAATTGTGAATAAGTTAGACCGTGGAGCAAATATGCGCAATGTTGCATTTATTGGTAAATTACATGCTGGTGGAGATAAGGGGCAAAACCTAGCAGGGATTGTTGGAGAAATTTGGAAGGGTAACCTTGATAAGGCCTTTGTAAATGCCACAATTACTGGTAAACGGGCAAAAGCAGCTGGTATTGTATCTGTTTCAGGTAATGGTATGGACAATTATACTGTTGGAAGAGAAGGTAGTGTACGTCACTCTGTTGCGAAAGGGACGATTGATATTGAAAATCCTGTTGATGTGGGAGGATTCATTAGCACTAACTGGGTCTTGGGAGCTATTGAAGATAATGTTTCCATGATGAAAGTTTCCAAGGGTGAAATCTTCTTTGGTTCACACAATATTGATGATGAAGACGGATATTTCTCTGGAAATCGATTGAATCGTGATTATGTCGTGAAAGATGTTAGTACAGGTCTGTCTTCTTATCAACGCTCAAAACGAATCTCAACGATTTCCCAAGTAGAAGCAGATAAGAAAATTGAATCTTACGGTATCTCAGCAGACAAGTATGAAATCCATGACCCTATTGTTAATACCTTAAACCTCTTAACAAGAAAAGAAGATGAATATAAGTCAACCCAAGACTATAAAGTAGATCGAGATCTAGCTTATCGCAACATTGAAAAGCTTCAACCGTTCTACAACAAAGAGTGGATTGTTAACCAAGGTAACAAACTTGCAGAAGATTCAAACTTAGCTAAGAAGGAAGTCCTTTCTGTTACGGGTATGAAGGATGGTCAATTCGTGACCGATTTATCAGATATTGATCATGTGATGATTCACTATGCAGATAAGACTAAAGAAATCAAAGCTGTTCATCAAAAAGAGTCTAAAGTAGCGCAAGTTCGTGAGTATAGTATCGATGGATTGGGTGACATTGTTTATACACCAAACATGGTTGATAAAAATCGTGATCAATTGATTCAAGACATTAAAGGTAGGTTAGCGACTGTTGAATTAATTTCTCCTGAAGTACGTGCCTTGATGGGTAATCGGGATAGAGCTGAAGAAAATACAGAGGAACGTAAAAACGGTTATATCCGAGACCTTTATCTCGAAGAAAGTTTTGCTGAAACGAAAGCTAATCTTGATAAATTGGTCAAATCTTTGATTGAAAATGCTGACCATCAATTAAATAGTGACGAAGCGGCTATGAAAGCACTTGTTAAAAAAGTGGATGAAAATAAAGCTAAAATCATGATGGCTCTTACTTACCTTAATCGTTACTATGATATCAAGTATGGGGATATGACTATCAAGAACTTGATGATGTTTAAACCTGACTTCTATGGTAAGTCAGTTGACCTTCTTGATTTCTTAATTCGAATTGGATCAAGTGAGCGAAATATCAAGGGCGACAGAACTTTGGATGCTTATCGTGATATGATTGGTGGAACTATTGGTAAGTCTGAATTACATGGCTTCTTAGATTACAATATGCGTCTCTTCACTAACGATACTGATTTAAATGATTGGTTTATCCATGCGGCCAAGAACGTATACGTTGTGGAGCCTAAAACAACGAACCCAGATTTTGTTAACAAACGACATCGTGCATTTGATGGTTTGAACAATGGTGTTCATAATCGTATGATCTTACCTCTATTAACTCTTAAGAATGCACATATATTCTTGATTTCGACTTACAATACAATGGCTTATAGCTCATTTGAGAAATATGGTAAGTTAACAGAAGAATCTCGAAACGAATTTAAGAAAGAAATTGATAAAGTTGCTAAAGGGCAACAAACTTATCTTGATTTCTGGTCAAGATTAGCTCTACCTAATGTACGTGATAGACTTCTTAAGAGTCAAAATATGGTACCGACACCTGTTTGGGATAATCAGACCTACAATGGTTCTCCTGTAGGTCGTCGAGGATTTGACAGTAAAGGTAACCCTGTAGCCCCAATTCGTGAATTATATGGTCCAACATGGAGACACCATGATAGAGACTGGCGTATGGGCGCTATGGCCTCAATATTCCCTAATCCAAATAATGATGACAAAGTCTTATTTATGGTAACGGATATGATTAGTCAATTTGGTATTTCAGCATTTACACATGAAACAACTCATGTTAATGACCGTATGTTATATTTTGGAGGAAATAGTCATCGTGAAGGCACCGACGTTGAAGCATATGCTCAAGGTATGTTGCAAACACCTGATAAATCTACAGGTAACGGTGAGTATGGTGCTCTAGGTCTTAACATGGCCTATCATCGTGAAAATGATGGTGACCAATGGTACAATTATAATCCTGATAAGCTTCAAACTCGTGAAGACATTGATCGATATATGAAAAACTATAATGAAGCACTAATGATGCTAGATCATCTAGAAGCAGATGCAGTTCTAGAATCAGGGGTATCAGATATTAATACGAAGTGGTTCAAGAAAGTTGACAAGGCAATACGGACTATTGACAATTTGAATAAGCTCAAAGCGCCTAATCAATGGGATAAAGTTCGTGATTTGAATGAAGAAGAAAAAGCTAAGAAGTTATCAAGCATCAATGATTTAATCGATAATAATTTTATGACAAAACATGGAAATCCAGGGAATGGAATTTATCGTCCAGAGGATTTCACTCCAAACTCAGCTTACGTGAATGTCAATATGATGGCTGGTATTTACGGTGGGAATACGAGTGATGGTGCACCTGGTTCATTATCATTTAAGCATAATGCTTTCCGTATGTGGGGCTATTATGGTTATGAAAATGGCTTTATCAGTTATGTATCCAATAAATACAAAGCAGAAGCAGATAAAAACAACCATGGTTTATTAAGCGATAAGCTAATAATTAATAAAGTATCGCAAGGAAACTTTAAAACCCTTGAAGAGTGGAAGAGACATTGGTACGGGGAAATTCTTGTTAAAGCTAAGAAAGGTTTTGAGGCTATAGATATTGATGGAACCCATATTAGCAACTATGATGAGTTACGCACTTTATTTGATAAAGCAGTTCGCAAAGATTTGGAGGGAATGTCAGATCCGAAAATTAAAGATCATTTCAAAAATACAGTGGACTTGAAGTCCAAAGTATTCAAAGCTCTTCTTAAAAATACAGATGGCTTCTTTAATCCTTTGTTTAAATGAATATAACAAATTGCTACTTAATATGATGTTGGGCAAAAACTAGCTTCAAAATAAAACCACACAGTGATTTCAGTTTTATACTCAATTAAGCTGAAAGAAACATTGTGTGGTTTTTGAATGGTTAGCGTTTTATACCTAAAAATTCCAAAAACTCATAAAATTCCACTCTTATACTCAATGAAAATCAAAGAGTAAACTTGGAAGCTAGCCGTAGGTTGCTCAAAGAACTGCTTTGAGGTTGTAGATAAGACTGACAAAGTCAGTCACATATATAATCCAAGGCGAAACTGACGTGGTTTGAAGAGATTTTCGAAGAGTATTAGCTAACATATATTATGCTCTCCCTAATATGAAGTAATAGCTATAAGAGATATTGAATTTCAAAGGATATACTTGAATTAAACTATGTCTTGAGTAAGACTTCAATAAAATGATAGACTTTAATTTTGAATTAGTATAATCTGAAAACAAGAGCGGACAAAATAAAGAAGTCATGATATAATATAGAGTAGATTTCTATGTCATAAAACAAGAACTGTTTGGCATCATTCATTTGAAAACTCTCTATGTTCAAACGATAGTAAAATAAAATAGGGGCTCTAAACCCTTGCTATGAAAGGAAAAAAACTCAATGGCTACTATTCAATGGTTGGTCTAGAAGATTTAAAATAATAAAACATTGTGAAGTAGAATCATGACCACCCGTTAGACGGGTGGTTTGAACCAGGGCTATAAGACCAAATCACCAGCCAGCGCCTAAAGACGCTGGCTTTCACGTTGTTCAAGCCTCATTGCTCTTGACTCGTCACTTGCCTCTTAAAGAGGCTTTAGTATTACTTACCACTATATCCCTAAAGGTATCCTCATATTCTTTTACACTCAATTTATCTAGTGCTATATTATGCTTTACTCGTTCTCAAATTTTCATACTCGTGAAGAAATCATCCACTGGATAATTTCTTTAATCTTGGATATATTTCCTAATTGTGGCTTCATTAAGCCCTACTGTGCTCACGTAGTAACCTTCTGCCCAAAAATGCCGGTTACCAAACTTGTACTTGAGGTTGGCGTGTTTGTCAAACATCATGAGTGCACTTTTGCCTTTTAAATAACCCATGAAACTTGAAACACTTATCCTTGGTGGAATACTGACTAACATATGTACATGATCAGGCATTAAGTGTCCTTCGATAATCTCAACACCTTTATAACTACATAATCGGTGGAATATTTCTCCCAAACTACTTCGATATTGATTATAAATGATTTTTCGTCTATACTTAGGGGTGAACACAATGTGATAGAACACATCCACTTTGTGTGCGATAAACTATAAGCCTTTTGTGCCATATTTTTCTCCTTTCGCTTTACAATTGGCTTGAACACCTTTATTGTATCGCGTTCGGAGTTTTTTGGATATAACCTTCGACGCACACCCGCCCGCATAGCGGGTGGTTTTTTTGTCTCGCACCTAACGGAGCGAGACGGACTAATAGTCACATAATAAAAAAGAAACCCAAATACAGAATTGTATTTGAATTTCTTAACTTAATGACATTGGCTTTTTCCTTATTTACATTTGCGACTGGGAATCCTGCAACCTGGATAGTTGGAGGAATAGTCTTTCTTCTTTTACTTATGATGAGCTTCTTTTTAGGATTTTCTTCTGCTAGTTTGATTCAACAAGATGAATTTGAATTGACTAAAGCTTATACTCACATAACTTTGGAAGATGCAGAACATACTCGCACAAATGACAAAGGAATTACCTATTACACAAAAGTTGATGATGTGATGGGGTATATGAACTTTAAATTCCATGACTATGAGTTACACAAACCAGTTCACATATTTAGTTCAGAAACTTACAAGGATTATCTGTCTACTTTGTGGCATGATTTAAACGATGGGGATGATTTGAAATCCATGCAAGACCTTTATGAAACTCCTAAGTATAAACTATCGAAAGACGATCAAGAGGAGATGAAGGAACTAAAAGAAGAGGGTGTGTATGCTTCCATGCAGGAATTAGACAATCCATTTGAGGGACAAAGTAACGAAGATAGTCTAACCATGACTTATCGTTATGGATACTATGATTTAGACGGAAAACCTACCCTTCAGGAGTACATTCTACTAGAAGCGAAGGCTCACCAAACGATTGTCGCACCAATGGATGGAGTTGTATCTCTAGATGGC
>NZ_PNGD01000001.1:15664-63084 GCF_002871495.1 Streptococcus sp. UMB0029 | reverse complement strand
CTGCAATTGGTCAGTTTGGTGGAGATGAGTTTGAACGAGCAAAACATATTTATGAGTTTTTGAAATCTCAAGGGGCAAGTCCCCAAGCCATTGCGGCAATTTTAGGAAATTGGTCGGTAGAGTCTTCTATCAATCCTAAACGAGCTGAAGGAGATTATTTATCTCCTCCAGTTGGCGCTACCGATTCCTCATGGGATGATGAAAGCTGGTTAGCGATAGGAGGGCCAGTCATTTATAGTGGTGCTTATCCTAATATTCTTCATAGAGGTCTAGGTTTAGGGCAATGGACAGATACCGCAGATGGGTCAACACGTCATACAGCTTTATTGAATTATGCACGCACCCAAAATAAGAAATGGTATGATTTAGACCTCCAACTTGATTTTATGCTTCAAGGGGATAGTCCTTACTATCAAAGTTGGTTAAAGGATTTCTTTAAAAATACGGGCAGTGCAGCCAATCTCGCCCAACTCTTCCTCACCTATTGGGAGGGAAATTCTGGTGACAAACTACTGGAAAGACAAACTAGAGCAACGGAATGGTATTACCAAATTGAAAAAGGCTTCAGCCAAACAAATGGAGGACAGGCAAAGAGTGATCCGCAATCCCTTGAAGGGGTTCGCGGGGACTTGTATGATCATTCTGTTCCTGGTGGTGGAGATGGTATGGCCTATGCCTATGGACAATGTACATGGGGTGTTGCGGCTCGTATGAATCAATTAGGCTTGAAATTAAAAGGAAGCAATGGAGAGAAGATTCCAATCATTAATACCATGGGAAATGGTCAGGACTGGGTTGCGACAGCTTCAAGTCTTGGTGGAGAAACGGGTTCCACACCAAAAGCAGGTGCTATTGTTTCTTTTGTGGGAGGTACACATGGCACACCAGCCATCTACGGTCATGTGGCTTTTGTCGAGAAAGTATATGATGATGGTTCTTTCCTTGTGTCTGAAACTAACTATGGTGGCAACCCTAACTATACCTTTAGAAAAATCTCTCAAGCAGATAGTGCCATCAGTTTTGCCTATACGACGAAATAAAAGAATCATGTCATCAGTTTAGGTGACATGATTCTTATTTTTTATAGAGTGACATATTTAATGCCATAGGCTGATAAGTTACTTGATGATCGTCTTTAATCAATTGACTGTAAGCAACAAATCCGAACTGTTCATAAAATTGAATGACTTTAGGATGATTGATACTATCTAAAAATACCATCTGAGTTCCTACAATTGCTCGAAATTCTTCAATTTTTTGAATTACAATTTCAAATAACTCTTGTCCTGATAATTTATTTAGCTTTGTGTTTTTGCCGAATTGACCGATAAGTAACACAGGGAGATAATCAATATTTTTGGGACTTTTCCCTTTTAGGACGAGTTTCTTTTTTAAGGATTTCTCTAAATCAGAAATATCAACAACTTTGAGAGATAAACTAAAGAATCCTATGATGTTATTTGTTTCAGTTTCTTCAACGATAAAATTACGAGAACGATGTTGTTTTTCAAAATTGGGAGCTTTATCAGATAGATAAGTCAACATCTCTTCATTACCGTTGAAATCAACATTTTCTAAAATGATAGTTTTAAATAGATCCTGAACTTGTTTCTCAGTTTTATCAGGAGCTAGCACTTGAATATTTTCAAGATATTGCTTAAGTGGTGTTACTTGAATTGTCATCTTACAGATACTTTGAAATGAGTTTATTTTTCGTTGGAGCGGTAGCGTCTTGTGATTCAATAGATTTCAAGACTGCTTGTAGCTTTTTAGATGGTTTATGATTAAGAATTTTTAGAGCATCTTCGTTTGTTAGTTTTATATCACGTGTTAAACTGATTGTAGCCATTTGTTCTATCTCCTGTTTCTACTTAAATTCATTATAGCTTATTTTGAACAAAAGTTCAATCTGAAGATAGTGTATGTTTTTTATAGTGTATAAATCCAAAATAAGTTTTTCTCTTGCGTTTGTAGCTCATATTCGTTAGAATAATGGTGTAGATGAGTGGTCGGCTCATGGTCAATCTGATAGCAATCTTGGACGTAAGGGCCAAGCGGTGGCAGACACCAGAATAAACCGACTGATTAGGTGGCTTACAGGTTTAGTAAGTCATCTTTTTTATTTGAAAAAACAGTAAAAAAGCGCAAAAAATCACTTCCTGTGCTAGCGTGTAATTGAAATTTTTTAGTTTTGGCGTTAGAACTGTTCCCTCAGTCCTAGCCCTTTCTCTTCTAATAAGTATGCTTGGTGGAGAGTAGTTTGTAAATGATTCTGAGAGTATTATGAGCATAAGCAATGACGTCTTTCATCTTGCTTACTCTTTGGGAAATTCGATTGTAAAAAGAAGAAAAAGCTGGATCCTTGGAATGTGCTGCAATTAATCCCGACATGGTCAAAGCCTGTTTTATTTAGCGATTTCCTTGCG
Source organism: Streptococcus sp. UMB0029 (assembly GCF_002871495.1). GTDB lineage: Bacteria > Bacillota > Bacilli > Lactobacillales > Streptococcaceae > Streptococcus. Next base: position 60,658 of record NZ_PNGD01000001.1, on the reverse strand, counting down.
TGATGTGTGAGGATTTTTTAATGCCAGCACTATAGGCTAAACATCTTTTTCTGTCATGAGTTAGCAAGCTCTGCCTGCTTAGAGTTTTACATGTAATCTATTTTAATAGTAATGTTTTATCATTTTTAAGAGAACGCAGTTTTGCCTCGTTCTCTTTTTTGAAGATTATGTTGGAGAATTTTTGGATTCAATAACAACCTTAAGCGGAGTTTTCGGATTCAAAGGAAAAATCGGAAATAGTAGAAAATGGTCACACTTAATTCATGAGCAGCCAATTAATTCAATTACAATGGAAACAATAAATGAATTATCCATATAAGATAAGGAATCACGTGTAATTCTAGATATTCTTATTTCTTTAATAACAGGTTCAATTAATACGCCTGAAAAATGGGGAAATGTTGAAAGTCTATTAGACGCTGTTCGAAAAAGAATTGTCCAATTTGATGGTGATCAAACTAGATTTATATATGACGAAATTAACGAAAAAGAAATTGCAATACAAGGTTTAGCGGGCACTGATAAGACAGAACTATTATTTCATAGACTAGTAAATTTATATAATCAGACTGATAAAAAATTATTTTTACGTGTAATAGTAAAATCTTAGCAAGCAATATTCAAAAACGTCTTCCAAAATTTTTTGATCAAATGAAGGTATCTCAACGGGAAGATATTGATGAGCGGATTAGGGTAATGAGAAGTTGGGGTTCAAGGTACAATTCTAATTCGGGTTCATATAGTTACATATGCTATTTCTACGGACTTGATTTTATTAACTATAATGACTCTGGTATAAAAGGTTTCGATGGAGTTTGTGAATTAGCTGAACAACAATTAGAATTAATAAAGGAAGAAATAGGACCTGACTTTAAATATTGTTCGGACTATATACTTATAGATGAAGCTCAAGATTTCTCTGATTCTTTTTTTAGATTATGTAAACTTGTAGCTTCGACACATGTGATTATTGCAAGCAATATTTTCCAGACAATATATGAAAGAAAATCTGAGGTAGTTCAGCAACCTAATTTCACTTTAAATAAGGTTTATCGGACTGATCCAAAGAATTTCATGTTTTCACAATTTTTAGGATTCGATCTTAAAGAAAAAACTGTTATAAAATGGTTTGACGATGATGAGGCTTGGAAAACATCAGGGTATACTTTTAATAAACATCAGAGTGATGGAAGAATGGTTTATGAGTTTAGCAGGGAAACGATTCAAAGATTTACTGATTTCGATGATTATCCAATTCAACCGACTGATTTAAGATATACACAGAGTGATGAAGAAATTTTGAATGAGGTTACAGATATACTTGATAAATTAAGAAACAATCATCCAGATATTACTCCTGCAGATATCGGAATTGTATTCGTTTCGAAAGGGAAGAACGGTTATAGATTAGCTGATATGATTAGTTCGTTAATTGAACAAAATTATAATTGGGAAACTCAAAAAATTTATGAGAGCAGATATAAATCTAGAAATAAAGATAAGGTGTTCATAAGCAATCAAAATAATGTTAAAGGATTAGAATTTTCATTTATTATTGGTATTGTTTTAGATGAAATTACTCAAGATATTGAAAGTAGAAATACAATACATATGTTAATGACTAGGTCATTTTTAACTTCCTATCTAATACTCTCGAAGTCAAATAAGTTGATTTATGATGAATACAAGCCATTGTTAGATGAGATAGCTGACACTGGAAAGGCGCTAATTTATCAACCTGAGAAATCGAATATATTAAAGCCAGAGCAGATAAAAAACTTAATTGAAGGTTCTTTTAGATGGAGTTGATATTTTTTATCGTGTCCATTTTGCAGAGGCTATTTTATAAAATAATATTTCTTTTAAGTCTAAAGTAGTTTTGAAGTTAGTTAATTGTTGGTCTTAGAAATATAGAAAAAGCCAACACAAATCGTGCTGACAAAAAAATAGTGAGAATTAGCAGTTTGTTAAAATAAAAGATTCTACATTTTAATAAAATTCGATTAATGACCTAAAAACCATTTTGTCCAGTCCCACATAGTTTTTCACTCCTTACTTTTATTTTTTTCAAGCATAGTATATCACTTTAAAATTATTTTATTGTCCAATGTCATCATCGGTCAAATTTTAATCAAAATCAGTTATAAAAAAGATTGAAAAGCTAGGAAAGGATTGATTATGTACCGTTTATGATAACTGTGAAAAATTGAAGTACTAATGGATTATAATGTGTTTGTCAGATAGGAAAGCTAACTAATGACAAAAAAATAATGAAAGGAACAGAAAAATGAAAGATGAAAAGAAATTGCTCGAAGAGCTAGAGATTGACATCTTGGAATTGGATGATGTAGAGGGTGTACCAGCTACAGCAGCTACAAGTGGAAGTGGTGGTTACAGCACATGTGGTTCCACTTCATGCTCTTCATGTTCGTCAAGTTGTGCTTAAGATATAGGATAAATAAGAAAGGAAGTCATAAAATGAAAGATGAAAAGAAATTATTCGAAGATCTAGAAATTGACATTTTGGAATTGGATGATGTAGAGGGTGTACCAGCTACAGCAGCTTCAAGTGGGAGTGGTGGTTTCAGCACATGCGGTTCCACTTCATGTTCTTCATGCTCATCAAGTTGCGCCTAAGCGGTAGTTTATCATTTGCATCCAATAAACAGAACTATATAGTTTTGTGTATAATCCTATATAATTCTGTTTATTTTTTATAGTGATAAAGGAAAGTGAATAGATGGGAAATTTAAAATATGTTGTTCAAGATGATAGCTTACTAGTATCCTATCTTGGAAAAATTCGGAGAGTAGAGCTACCTAAACACCATTCTGTAGAAGATTTGATTCACTATATTAGCATTAATAAAGAGAAGGTTTTTGGAATAAAACAGACTTTATCAAATCAGTTCTTTATGTATAAAGTTGGAAAATACTTGTTTCGGATTCCTCAGCAGGAGGAAGAGTCTCTAAAACGCTATTTTCCAAAAGCGATACAGCTATCCAGAGAAGAAGAAAAATGTCTTAAACAAAATCTGTTAATAAAACATCTAGAAGGAGCCTATTATGTTGAAATCACTGAACAACAGACAATCCAACAACTAAGGGAAGGAATTTCTATTTATCATGTGTTAGATAAGGCAGAGACAGAATTGACATTACCAACTATTAATCGCTTTCTAGATATTAATATTTTGAAAAATATATATTTTGAAAGTTTAATAGGGACATTTGATATCATTAACAATCAGGGAAAAATCACATTAAAAATTTATACATCTGAAAAAGAAATATATAATTTTGAGGATAATAATATAGATAGACTTATTTTTAAGGCAATTAAGGGGCTAATGGAGTCTAAGTTAAGTTATGAAAATATCGGTATAGGAAGAAGCAAAGAAGAATCTTATAAAGATTATTTGACGAAGCAAGGAAATAATAGCGCTCCTGTCTATTGTCAAGACAGTCTTGCTCTACATCTAGGACTTGTGCTTACCAAAAGGAGGGAAAATGATTATTCAGAAATTTATACATGAAATCGTTAATAATATCTCTAAAAGTCAACCTATAAAGATTGTCTATCAAGACGTTAACTTATATTTTGGGTCCTTAGATTATTTCCGTTCCTATAGAATTGAAGAGGGGATAATTATTTTTTGGGAGGGACACAAACTGTTTGTCAGTCCGCTTTTCAATAAAAAATATAAGCTTTGTAGTCACTGTTTCTTGGAGCACCGTAATCAATTTAAATTAAATGATTTTTTTGGACAGGGAAGTAAAGTTGTAGAGATTGATGGCAATAATTTATATTCTGAGAAACTACTTTATGCCATTTCTCAACTAGTTCAGTTAAAATCTGAATCTCCGTTGTTTGATTATTTTATTATTGATGATTATCGCATTTCAAGACACCAGTTCTTCAGAATAGCTAATTGTGATACTTGTATTTCTAATGATAAAAAATGTGATAACAATGTTTTTAACAGTATTTATGAATGTCAAGCATCTTCATTAAGGGAAAAATTAGGAGACTATTCGCGATATATTCAACTAGATAATAAGGATACTGGATTTTTTAGAAGAGAATTAACAACTCTTTTAAATAATGCAATGACTGTAGAATTACAGTATCCACTTTCTCAGAGTGAAATGATTTCAGGGATTGGGATTGATACTAGCTATAAGAAAGCGAGATCAAAAGCATTTTTGGAAGCTATGGAGCGGTATAGTGGAATAATTTCAAAGGGACAGAAACGCTTATTTTTCTCTTTAAATGACCTCAGTAGAGAAATAATTGATTACTTAAATCCGAATGAATATTTGTCACTTCTAGGGAAAACTAAGATAAATCAAGACACAAAAATTCATTGGTTGTCTGCTCATAACTATCAAACTCAAAAAACGACCTTAATACCTGAAGATTTTATTATTTATAAGACGGAAAGGAAGCCTATAAGTCAAAAGTTAATAAACATGAGTTCGAATGGACATGCTCTTGGAAATACCTATAAAGAAGCAGTAATTTTTTCACTTTTTGAAATGTATGAACGAGATTACTTTTTATTCCATTGGTATGAAAGGAAGTCTCCGAAAGAAGTAAACCTGTCAAGTATTTTTGATTTAGAGATAAATCACTATTTGAAGCTTATCAAAAATTTAGGTTATGAGGTTTTAATTTATCAATTACTTTCCAGTAGAGTGATGAGCATATATTGGGCATTTGCTCGTGGGAAAAATAGCAACAAATTTGCAACCTATTCAACAGCAGGGGCACATTTATTTGGAAAAACAGCAATTATTTCAGCTCTAAAGGAGCTATATTTTGCACTATATGCCTATGATCAAGATGTTGTGCTAATTCAAGAAAATGGACATCGTATGCGTCCTCAGGATATTACTACAGTGGCTGACCATGCAATCTATTATTCAATAGAGGAAAGAAGTCAAAATTTTGATTTTTTGAAGGACGCAGAGATTATAGATTTTGTAGTCGAGAGCGACTACAGTATTGACGTAGATACTTACTATTCAGTACTACTTGAATTTACAAATAAAAAATTTGGAAATTTCTATATTGTAGAAAATACTCCAATAGGCTTAAAGGAAATTGGTTTATGTGAAGTGAAGGTTTTTGTTCCAGGGATGCAAGATATGAATTTTGGTTATGAAAATCAGTATATTAATCATCGAAGAGTTCGAGTATCTAATCATCGGGAAATTCCGATACATCCCTTTCCATAATACTTCAACTTAGAAAGGAAAAAAATGAATTTAATTGAAATTAATAATTTGAGAAAGAGTTTCGGTACAAAGGAAGTCTTGAAAGGACTGGACTTAGATATAGAAACAGGGAAAGTCTATACTTTGCTAGGGAAAAATGGTGCAGGTAAGACAACTTTTATAAATATTATGCTCGGACTTATCAAAGAAGATGGAGGCCATAGGACAACGAATATAAATATAAAAAAAGATGTTGGAGTAGTCTTTCAAGAAGATTTTTTTTCAAATGATATTATAGTTGAGGACTTAATTAAGTTGCAGGCTTCATTTTTCCATAGGAAAGTTGATATTGATGGGCGACTTAAAACTATGGGATTGGAAAAGGAGAAATATCAGAAAACAGGAACGCTATCTGGTGGACAAAAACGGAAGCTTTCCTTCTTATTGGCTACCTTACATGACCCTAAACTATTAATTTTGGATGAGCCGACAGCAGGTATGGATTACGATAGTGTGGAAAAATTTGTGCAACAAATTAAAAAATTAAAAGCTGAAGGAAAGACTATTCTTTTAATTACGCATGATTTGTACCAAATTGAGTCATTCGCAGACTATATTTTACTGTTGAACGAAGGTATTTTTGAAGAAAACATTCCAGTTAATGATATGTTTGTAGAAGTACTGTATGAATTTCCAAGAGAAATGATAAAAAATGATATTCCAAAAGAAAAGTTGTTCTATGTAGATGAACAAAGTGTAGTTGTAAATACTCTCCACGTTCAAGAAATAATTGCAGAAAATAAAATTACTGATTCAGAAATCTTCAAACGTCGCAAGCAAGTTGTTGATATTTTTAAACATATTTCATTTGTAGAGGGAGAAAAATAATGATTTCAATTGTACAACAGATTAAAAATAGCTTACAAAATAAGCGGTTTGTTATTTTTACTATTTTGTTTCCAGTAGTATTTTACATCTTTTTCATAAAACAGTTGAACTACGCAAATACAGAAGATAGTGGAATGATTGCTCTGTTCTCAGCTATGTTTGGAATTGCTGGAAGTGGTTTGAATACCTTCAGTCAAAAAGTTTCAAAAGACAAAGGGTATTTCCGTATTATGGATAGAGTCTCTCCATATTCTTATATGCGTTATATGTTTGATAGTGTCGTGGCTCAAACTATTTTAAACATTATGATTTTATTCTTCATAACCTTAGCGGGGGTATTACTTGGGAATTTAAAAGTAACGGTTTCTTATCTTTATATTGCCAGTTTGTTACTCTATTTTGGATTTTATTATATTGTAATTGGTTTTCTGCTGGGAACGATATTTAATGATGAAACATTGGCTTCTGCTTCTATGCCGATCTTCTTCGCTTTTATGATGTTGAATCTTACACCAAATATTATAAGTACAATGAAGATACCAGAAATCATAGTAACAATTCAAAAATTCTTTCCAGGTTATTATTATAATGAAGTACTTTTATATAAAACTGCTGAAAAGTTCTTACAAGCTTTTCTAGTAATTTCGCTTTATATTTTTATTGCTGGGCTTGTGACAGTTGCTGTGAATAAATTTTTACAGATAAATAGGAGAGTGTAATGAATAAACTTGTTTCAGAACAGTTATTTGCACACTACAAGTGGTTGCATCAACAGCCTGAGTCGGGCTTTTCTGAGGACAAAACAAAGGATTATGTAAAACAAAATTTACATAAAGTTAATCTTGAAAAAATTTCTGATGGAAGATTAGGATTGATTTATCAATATAGAGGACGAGAAGGACCAAGTAAACATTTTGACTTAGCTTTTCGTTCAGAATTGGATGCTGTAGAAATTAACGAGAGAGATCAAATTTATTACCATGGGTGTGGGCATGATGCCCATACCAGCATTCAATTAGAACTGGCAACCTATGTAGCTCAAAACAAACCAAATCTAAATATTTTATTTATTTTTCAGGCTAGTGAGGAAAAGTATGGCGGTGCAATAGAAGTTTGTAAATTTCTGAAGAAAAACAAGATTTCAATATCAAAAATTTATGCTCTCCATGTTACCTCGGATTTGTATTCTAATTATGTATCAATTAATAAGGGAGATGTTCTAGCAGCAGGTTTGACATGTCGTTTAAAACTCTTATTAAAGGATAGTGGACATGTAAGTCAACATGGAGAAAGTGCAGCAAGGCTATTTGCTAAGTTGGTTTTGTTGTCAGAAAAATTGAATGAACCAGATTTTCATTGTACAATTACAAATTTTTCTTCTAATGGGTCTCACAATGTATTTCCCACAGAACTATCTTTTAATATTACTTTTAGAGGAAAAACTGCTGAAAAGTGCAAGATTAAACAACAACTTTTTTTGAACCAGTTGAATGTTGAGTATCAAAATGAAGTTGTTATGAATTACCCTGTGTTACACAATAATGCAGCGCTCTATGACTGGGTTTATCAAAAATTGTCTCAAAGTGAAGTCATAAAGGTAGTAGAGACTCCCTTCATATTTTCTTGTGATGATTTTTCAGTTTATGGTAAGGAATTGGATGTGGCGACGTGCTACTTCTTTATTGGCGCCTATAACAAGGGTCACGCTATCCATACACAGGAATTTATAACCCCAAAAGCTACTTTGCTACGAGGATGGTATGTGATGATGTTATTGGTTGAAAAGGAGAATGAACGAATCAATGGTTAAAAATATATATTATAGAAAAACAAACTTTCCAAATAGAGAATTTTCTAAGATTTTCCAAAAAGAGGTTTTTCAAACGTTACGCACTTATCAGTTTGAATACTCTCATTTAGTGGAACAGTTAGAATTGACCTATGAAACTGGAATCGAAGAACTAAATCAGGTGATTCAAGATTTTCCAGAAAACAAAAATAAACAACAATTACTTAAATTTTCACATGATTTTTACAATAATCGCGGTGAGTTAGCTAATAAATATCATAAAATATCCTCACTGCTTCCGTCTAAACTGACCACTATCTTTGATTCTTATTTTGAATATCAAAGGCAAATTATCGAGAATGAAGACAAGGTTGAAAAGCTGGTTCATCAACAGTATCTAAATGAGAAACAGTTAATCATGGCAGGTTTATCTAAACATCCTAATTTTGTTAAAAATACGAAAATGATTGACCAAACTCTTTATCAAAAAATAAAAAAATTACTTAAAACAGATGTTGAAAAACACAATAAAAAGCAACGTCAAATGGATGTTTTTTTGTATAACTACTATACTCGCATCGCTACTAAAACAAGTCCACTAGGTTTATTGGGGACAACTGGTGTATACGGACGAGAGCCGTTTGATTTAAAGAAAAACATCGTTATGTCGGTGAATTCTTCTATTATTTTAAAACTATTTGATCGGATTTATCTAAATCCAAATTATCAGCCAAACTTAACATTTAAACTAAATGAGACTCTTATCCATAAAGATGGGAAATATTATATTACGGTATTTAATGATGTGGCAGGGAAAAGTCTCTATCGTAACCGCCAAGAATTAGTTACTCTTTCTGAAAATGAGAGTTTAAATGGGATTCTAACTCTATTTAAGGGCCAAAAGGTGTTAACAGGGCGCACTCTTCTGAAATACTTGTCACAAAATTCTCAAGAGGAATATCTACCAAAATTGTTGGAAAACAGTATATTACTTCCAGCAGAACAGATTAATATCGTCGGAAAGCAAAGTATTTCAAAAGCTCTGCTTGAAAAATTAAAAGAGGTTTCCTCGGAATTATTCTCAGATGAGATTGCAATATTAGAAAAAGCAGTTGCCCTAGAAAATGAAGTATTTTCTTGGACGGCTTATGATCAATTAACGGAAGAAATTCACAATATTGTTCAAACTTATGGTATAGAAGGTTTTAATAAGTCTACTTACGTTTCAATTGATGCGGTTACATCGCAAAATGGCACTTATTTGGAAGAACAGGCCAAAGTTGTAAAAGAAAATCAGAGAATTATTGAAGACTTATCAAAATTTATTTCTATTTTTGATATTTCAACTCGCAGTAAATATCTAGCTTATGAAATGCTCAAAACAAATTACGAGGGAGAGTTTATTCCTCAAAATACGAGAGAAATAAGTAAATTTTTACGAGATTTGGCAGCAACACTTTTTCAAAGAGATGGCTATTGGATGGAATCTTTTGGATACTTAGGGACTTCTTACGACCATCAAATTGACAACCAGCTCTTGAAATTAAAGAAGAGTATAGTGCAGCAATTATTAGTACAAGATTTGGAAGATGGTTCGGATCTCTTGATTTCACATGAATTATTGAAAGATTCGACGACGCAATTAGAAAACCTAGTAGGTCAGACTCATAAGTCCCGTGGTTACTTTTTACAAGTGAGTCCAGAAAATAAAATTGTTTTCAATCATATCTATAAAGGCTATGGAGTCTATCGCAGAAGATTCAATCATTATCTTCCGACAGAAATGGAGCCTTATGGACTAGATGGAGAGTTAGTGGACATTCCGATGACGTTTGGCTTTAATGCAAATATTCGAGAAAGTACGGATAAAACCTTGCATTTGCCGTTGGGAGACTTGACTTTGACAAGTCCTAAACAGTTGACGTGGTTAGACTTGGGCTTTAGACTTTCAACAGGATCAAAAGAGATTGAAGTATTTGAGAAGACAACAGGAAATATTGTGTATCCGCATTTCTTAGGTAGTTTGATTACTGTTGCGCTTCCATCATTAGTCGCAGTGTTTAATTCTATTACTCTTAATGATTCCATTTATTTTGATTTTGGGGAACTGTTATTAAGACAAAAGCTAGAAGAAAGTTCGCAAGAAAAGGTAGTATTACCAAGACTTTGCTTTGAAAATACAACTTTGATTTTATCTAGAAAAAAATGGTACCTCACTTGTAAGGCCCTACATGCGATTCTAGATAAAGATAGTTCAATGGGTAGAAAATGGCTAGAAGTAGTTGACTATTTTGAACAAGAAGGGTTACCTTTATCTTTCTTTATCAAAGATTTTTTTGAAAGCTACGATCAAGATTCAGAATTGTTAAAAACAAAACCACTTTACATTAATTTTGAATCTTTCTTGAGTTTTAAGGCTTTTGCTGGTTTGTTGAAAAAGAAGGATAAGATTTTAATTGAAGAAACTTTACCGGAATGTATTAATACGGAAACAGATACAATTATAGAATTGATTGTTGAAACAGATGACTAAGGAATTAGGAGGAAAACGTGGAATATAAATTATCAGTATTTATCAACAATTTGGCTTTTTCAAAAATGTTAATCAGTAAAATATATTCTTTGCTAAATGAGAAAAGCATGAGCAATGTTTGGATAAAGAAATCTATTCACAGAGGGCATCATATTGAATTATATAGTCAGAATCTAGCAGCTTTGAAGGAACTAGAGAGTTTCTTAGCTGGAGCATTGGAAAATTATACACCTGTTAATATTGAAGAATCGAAATTGAAGAAACAAATTATGACTGTTTCAAGTGTTGAAAATACGGAAGCTAAATTAGATATACAGCCAGATGGAACACTATTACTAGAAGAAATTGAGGCAGCTACAGAAGAAAGTAGTCTGAGTTCTTTAGAAACAGAATTAGCTGTTGAAAGGAAGAAAATGGAGCTGATTCTCTATCTAGAAAAAATTGGCTTTTTCAATAAAAGTGAAAGCCAACAAAATATTCTATTGACAAAACTATTTCTGAATTTAGGACTGCTCTTTAATAATAATTTAAAAATGGGCTATCTATCAATGAAGTCCAACATTCTATTCTTTAATTTACAACTTAAAAACTTAAAGGATACAATGTCGCAAGAAAACTATGAACGTTATTACCAGTTAGTTAACTCCCTATCTTCAGACGAACAAAAGTTCATTCATGAAAAAATTGAAACCTTTCTAGCAGAAAACGAAGAATCTTATTTTAAAATATTTGTCGAAAAGCTTTACAAATTTTTCACCGATGAGTTGAAAAAGGGACACTTGTATTACCAAAACATGAGTGATGCAGAGAGCTTCCTTCAACAGGCGCGTGAGAGGGGGCAGTTAACAGAGTTCCATAAGAATTTCTTTACTAATCAAGAATTTTTATCACAACATTCATCACTTCCCTTTGTACTTTATCGATATACAGTTGATGTCCTATATCAGGTTATGCCGCTACTAAACGTAAATCCGCTACGCAAACAAAAAATTACGAAAATGGTTTGTGACAAAGTTGAGACAGGTTACGGCATTACTTGGGAAGACAGTTATGCCATGATACAAGAACTTTTTAAGAAGAAGGTATAGTAAATGCATATTCTAGTTGAAAATGGAGAAAAATATTTTTTCGATGGCACTCATTATAGAAAATTTGCCTCAAAAAATGCGGAAGTAAAACCACATAAAACAAATAATCAAAATCTCATCTATTCAGTGAAATCTCAAAATGTAAAATTTCCATCACTTCATTTTGAGCTAGTGAATGTAGAAAACCTTGTTGAGATTCCTACATTAGATAAAAATGACTGTAAAAAAATAGTTGAATTCTTTGCCCAAAACATGTCAAAAATTTTTGATCACGTAATGGCAGTTAGTCAAGAGTTAAATCAAATTGAAACTTCTACTTTTTCAGATGGGATTGATTCAACAAGCGGTAAATCAATAATAAAAGTATTAGCTGCTCAACTATTATGCTCCTATTTGAGAAAGCGAGGGATGAAAGTGCTAGTTAATTTTGAACAGCCTCCTGAAAGAAAAGGAATGTACGTAAAATTGAATTTTCTCAAAGGGAAAGACATTTATTGTGAGGTAGTACATGAAAACGAAATTAATTACCAATGATTCATTTTTTGATGAGAACCATTTGCAGATTTTGGAAGGTGGAAGGAAGTACGCTATCTTGGTGGTGGACCGTATCTTTTTCTTCACAAAGGAAGAGGGGTTTCTTGAGGACTTTTTATACACTATTACTTTATATCAAGAGGCTAAAACAAAAAATTTACTGACCAGTATGTTTTCAGCAAAATATCAGAATAGTGAATCAGCAAAAAACTCGGCAAAAGCTCTCCTAGACCAACTTGTTTTTAAGACAGGACAGGTTGGGACATTGGATTTAGAACAACAACAAGCATCTTATTTTCATATTAAAAAGAGGAGAAGTGCTCATACAAGAAGTCAGTTAGGATTTAATCAGCTATTGGCAAAAAAAAATATTGAGAGGTCAACTGGCTTTCGAGCAAAAACTATTGGAGAGTTATCCAAGAATGCACAATGTTTTTTGGATACAACAGTGGCCTATCGTAAATTCTTTGATTTGGATTCAGATTATTTTCCAGGTGTAGGGATTGAATATGCTGTAACAGATAAATATATAGAGTGTGGTTATGGTCGTTCTTCATCATTTCAAGATTCGACCAACATTGCTCAGTTAGAAGCCATTGAGAGATACTCCTCCCTGTATTATCCATACAAAACTAAGGATATATATGGGAAGTTTTCAGATTTACCAGATGCTGTCCATCCTGAGAAATTCATACTACCTTCCTCTGATAAAAATCCATTTATGCCTTATCGAAATAATTTGGAAATCTATTGGACAGAGGCAGAGTCTTTGAAAAAGAAGAAAACGGTATTGATTCCTGAACAATTAGCAGTATATGGCGATTCTTTCTTTAGAGATAAAAAGAAGCAACATCGCTTTATTTATGATAGTTCAAATGGTGTTGCTTTAGGAGGAACCTTTGAGGAAGCGATTCTGTATGGGATTTTGGAACTAATTGAGAGAGATAACTTTTTAACAACTTGGTATGGACGAATCCCAGTCGAAGAGGTAACAATAGAATCTCTGGGCTTGTCTGAGGATACTCTGAAGGCAATTCGTCGTGCCCAACAAGATGGCTTTGATGTCAGAGTTTTTGATATTTCAATGGAGTTAGGCGTTCCTTCCTTTTGGGCTTTGGTAAGAAGTTTGAAAGACCATAAGATGTATGCCTACACAGCAGCGGGAAGTAATCCTCTCCCCCACAAGGCAGCAGAATCAGCACTGTTAGAGGCGTTAGTTGGAATTAAAATTCACGATAATATCAATGCCGAATTTGGAATGAAGGTTCCTACCGAAGTTACTGAAATGGAAGATCATGTGAACTACTATTCTACTAATCAGCACAAAGCAGCATTCGATTTTTTAAAGGGATCTCATGTAACCGACTTATCACCACAAAAATATATTCAAGAAAATAATACAAAGTCATACTTGCGAGTATTGATTCAACGAGTACTAAAAAAATATGAAGATATTTACGTGGTCAATTTGACTTCAAAAGAAATGGAAGAACTTGGCCTCTATACTGTGAAAGTAATTGTGCCAGGGTTACTCCCTATAACTTTTGGAGTACAAAATGAACGGGTTTCTGTGAGTCGTATCAATCAAGAAAGGAATAGGAGAGGTCTTGAGGAAGTGAGACTAGTCAGCCCATATCCCCATCCCTTCCCATAACAAAACATGAAAGAAATTGAAAAGTGGTTATCCTACCATATTTTTTGTCATAATCTGATGCACCACGACAGTATTATCTGCACTCTAAATAATTGGGCATCCAAAGAAGGGATTACATGCTTTTTCTTCATTCGCTATTGGGAAGGTGGACCCCATATTCGTTTTCGGATAAAGACTGCAGAATCTTCTAATAAAGATTATTATCAAATCCTATCGGATTTATTAGACTCAGAACTCTCTAGTTCTAATGTAAATGTAACATTAACAAAAGAGCAATACTATAAGGGACATAAGTTAGATGGGGAAAAAATTCCGTTGAAAAATTTGCCTTGGTATAACAATAATTCTATTGTCTCAATACCGTATGTTCGAGAAAATGAGCGATACGGAGGCTATGAGGTAATAGAGAAAGCAGAGTCTGTTTTCTATCATTCTAGCCAATTAGTATCTACTATGTTGGAAGGTTGTATGAATTGTCACGTGATGATTCGAATACTTTTTTACATCCATACTTATGAGCAAGTAAAGACAGCTATTACAGATAAGAAAATTGATTTTGACTTTGAACAATTTTATGCTAATTGTTTCTCTTATTGGAACAAATTGTATGACTTGAAGAATGAAAGTTATATTGCGGACATTATCACTTCCATAGAACATTCATTTGAAGTGAAAGAAGAAAAAATTAAGACAGTCTTCTCATTAATTAATCCAGAAATGAGGGATTCATTTATTACAAATTTAATTGAATATTTGGAGGAAGTCTATCAACTTAGAGGCAAGAAAATGATGCGGTCAGTTCTCTTTTCTCAGATGCACATGTTTGCAAACCGCCTTGGCATCCCTATTGAATATGAATGTGCCATCTATGGATACTATCACACGAAAACATCAACGGCAACTTCCCGGAAAGGAGTATAAATGAAAAAAGTATTGTTAAATGAAGAAATGTATTACACTCCTAATTTTGATTATGAGCAATTAAAAAATCGTCGAAAGAAATTTGCGACTAATCGTATTAATTGGTTTATGAACAATAGTCCAAAACAAGATTATCAATTTCCAAAAGATAATATTACAAACTTTGATAATAGGAAACAATATGATTACTACCAAGAAGATGTTAAAGAGGATCCAATTCGAAAATTATTTGAGAATCGACGGTCAACCCTTTTAAACTCTTTTGAGGGGAAATGGAATCGCGAAGAATTATTTGAGCTATTGACAATCGCTGTCGGCCCAAATCCACGAAAAAGGGTATATCATGGGGAGGATTTAATCCTAAGAAATTATCCTTCAGGAGGTGCGCTATTTCCAGTAAAACTCTATATTTTTGTCAAAGATGTTGAGGGAGTTGAAACAGGAGTTTATTACATCAGTCCTCAGTTGAAAAAATTAGTCAAAGTAGAAAATAAAAAAGAGATGATATGGGATAATCTCTTCCCGATGACTCTTTACAAACTAGATGCACTTAGTAACTCAACAGAAAAACTTAGTTTTGCTGTATTCATGGTAGTTGACTTTAAGGAATCATTTAAAAAATACGGTGAGTTGTCTGAGCGTTTAGCCTTCTTCGAAGCAGGACATGTCGGACAAAATCTGCAACTTGTTTCTAGCCATCTCAATAAAAAGTCACTTCCCGTTTGTGGTCTCTTTCCTGAAGAGGTTGAAAAACAAATTGGAATTCAAAACAGTGACACGGAATATTGTATCTATGGAATATTATTTGGATAAAAGGAAGGATAGAAAATATGCTTTTAAACCCATTTTTAACAGTCAACCAGAAGCAAGACACTTATTACTTTTCAGAGAAATACGCGAAAACACAAAAACCATTTCTCACTTTGAAAACTCCAAAAAAATTAGATGAATTATTAAGTGATTATCAGTTTAATAAAAAAATTAGCCAGCATCTCCAATATTCATTTGCTATTTCAGATGACAAAAGAGAATTTTTCTCCATGTTAGAGGAAAATGTAGCACTTTGCTCTACGTTGGTAAATAAAACGATGTTGGCCAAATTCTTAATGTTAAGATTACATGGTGCAACAATTGAACTACAAAACTACAGCCAGTTAAATTTAGAAGACTTAAAAAATATGCTTGAAGTACATTTTGGAACTGAAAGTGAAGTTATTGTTATAATTCATGATAAAAATAGTCGTCTTGAAGAAATTAAACCACTAACTAAGCGTCGTCTGGTTCTTCTCTTTGAAGTTTTTGAAGGAGGATTATCAGGAGTTGGACCTTTTATTGAAATGGATGCTGATACCTCAGAATTAGATTACTTTCTGGAAGACAAAGTGGTAGAAAAAAAAATTAAGAAAACAGAGGAGTACTGGAATCGGTCAATCGAAGAAGTTGTATTAGATACCACGCTATCAGCTATTACAGATTATTTTTCTGATTATATTACAGCATCTTCTGCATTCATGTATCGTAAAGTAATAATAGGCCAAGGTGAACTTTGCCTCTGTGAAAATTATTTTCGCAATTAAATTGTTAAAAATATAATGATTGAGCTTAAGATAAAAAATTTTTAGTTAATAAAATCTAAACTATACCAACCAGACAGATATAATCATGACCACCCGTCAAACGGGTGGTTTGTACCAGGGCTATAAGCCCAAATTACCAGCCAGCGCCTAAAGACGCTGGCTTTCACTTTGTTCAAGCCTTATTGCTCTTGACTCGTCACTTGCCTCTCAAAGAGGCTTTAGTATTACTTACCACTATCCCTAAAGGGATCCTCATATTCTTCCATACTCGTGAAGAAATCATCCACTGGATAATTTCTTTAATCTTGACTATATTTCTTAATTATGGCTTCATTAAGTCCTACTGTACTTACATAATAACCTTCCGCCCAGAAATGCCGATTCCCAAACTTGTACTTGAGATTGGCGTGTTTGTCAAACATCATGAGTGCACTTTTACCTTTTAAATAACCCATGAAACTCGAAACGCTTATCCTTGGTGGAATACTTACTAACATATGTACATGATCTGGCATTAAGTGACCCTCGATAATTTCAACTCCTTTATAACTACACAAGCGATGAAATATTTCGCCTAAACTACTTCGATATTGATTATAGATTACTTTTCGTCTATACTTAGGGGTGAACACAATGTGATAGAACACATCCACTTTGTGTGTGATAAACTATGTGCCTTTTGTGCCATATTTTTCTCCTTTCGCTTTACAATTGGCTTGAACACCTTTATTGTATTGCGTTTGGAGTTTTTTTGGGTATAACCTTCGACGCGCACCCGCATAGCGGGTGGTTTTTTTGTCTCGCACCTAACGGAGCGAGACGGATTGAAAGTCACATAATAACGAACAACAGCAGCCTAATTTAAAGACTACTGTTGTTCATTTTTGTTTTAGGCATCAGAATTTTGTGGCTCTTTGCATGTAGTTTTTACCATTTATGAGTAAGAACGAATTCATCCTTGACATCTTGTTGTCAGTGCATTTTTAAATAAGAAATAAACAAACTAAGACACAAGAATTAATTTTCTTTATGCTTAGATTGGGAGGTTCTTCTGAGTTACTGTAGAAACGTATCAATGTAGTCTTTTACCATTTTTAAAAGATAAGTATAACTGTAGTTGGCAGATAGGTTAATGATCCCGAGGAGTTCCAAGTGATTTTTAAAGAGATAATGGTAATCAACTTCTGAAGTTAAGAGTACAACTTGTGCAGTTGTTTCTTTTTTTCTTATATGCTTCACCGTTGTTTTATAATTACTTTTCTTTAAAATTATGATAAAATATAAGCTGGAGAAATTCCGTGAAATCTTTATTGTATTAAAGAGGATATTTATCTTGCAATTAATCTTCTTTTGTTTACAGTATTGTTTTATTGCCAGAAATACCCTCAGCGACATTATTAGTTGTTGAATTGATTTTAGCATATCTTCCTTCTTTTATATGTGAATACTTCTATTATAGTTTTTTAAGTTGAGAAATTTTATTTTTATCAGAAACAGTTTTTATATTGTCATTATCAGTCTATATTTTTAGCTAGGAGAAAGTTTGAAAAACAAGAACTAATTGATTTATTGTTTTCCCTAATTTTGAGCACACTAAAGAGAGGACTTGAAACCTGATTTTTGAAATTAATCAACATTGAATCCGTGTTGTTGTGCAAAACGAATAGCGTCTTGAATAGACATTGTTTTGTCAGGATTTCGTATTTCGGTTAGTCCTTGTAGAAGAGGATTGTAATGTTCTTGTTTTGAGAGTACTTGGTAAATAGAAACGAGTAATCTGCGACAAATAGCGATAATTGCTTTTCGCTGTCCACGGCACTTCTTGAGTTTGAAATATTTATTTCTAAATTCAGGATATTTCTCTTACTTGACGATAGCGTTGGCGATTTGAACAAGGAAGGGGTTGAGGTATCTCCCGCCTTTGGAAATACAAGTTGAATATTTCTTTCCAGCACTTTCATTGTTGGCAAGAACTAGCTCAGCCCAAGAACAGAGTTTACCAGCTGAATCAAAGACAGTCATATCGGCACCAGTTTCTGAGATGACTTGAAGGGCAGAGAGTTCCTCTTTGAAACCAGGAACGGTTTGGATATGTTTAACCTCTTGGCTATATTCAGCCCCTAGTTCCCGAATCATCTGTTCTAAATCCTTTTTACAGATATCGAGTGCATCGTAATGAGCTTTGATAACTCTGGTTTTCTCCGCTTGTTGGGGAGTCAGTTCACAGTCACTAGCGATTTCTAAGTTTTGCACTTTAGCCTCCATTCTCTTATGAATCATCTGTTCAATATCTGGCTTCTCTTCAGGGTTGTCAAGGATGCTCTTGATAATAGCTTGAGCACTTTTCCGAAGACATCGGAAATAACACTTGCAATCTGGAGATTAGACCAAGTGAGGCAGTTTTGGTAACGGTTCTTCTCACTGACTTGAAGTTGAGTCAACTTCAAGCGATAGCGAAAGAGGTCACGGAGTTGTCTGATTTTAAGAGGTGGAATAAAGCTAGCAGCGACTGAATCATGCTTGAAGAGGTCAGCTATCCACTGAGCATCCTTCTTGTCGGTCTTCTTACCCCGAATAGCCTTGACATACTTTGGGTGAGCCAAGCAGATATTGCAGGATTTTTCGAGGATATTGAAAACAGGAGTCCAGTATTTACCAGTTGATTCCACACAGATATCAAAGCAGGAATAGTATTCCAACTGATCGCGTAGCTGAATGAGACTATTGGTAAAGGTTGAGAACCGTTTCCGGTAGTACTCAGTGATTCCTTGCTTGGTGGTGATGGCAATAACCGCTACGACAAAGGTTTTATGGATATCAATACCACAACAATTAGGATAAGCAATTTTTAATATAGGAGGTAACTCCTTTCTCAAAAGTCGAGAAGTTCCTATCTCTTGACTATTCTTCCTTTTCACAAACGAGTTGCTTATCAAATTATAAGATTCCGTGCTCTTAGTCATAGTTAGTTGTGCTTGATAGGAAGAATCACACCTATAAGAATGCGAGGTAGTGGTGTACCACTCACTTATTTACCTCCCCGTGAGTTGTAGTAGTGATAGGTCTTCTCACTTATATTATAGACCAAAACAAAAAGTACAGCACCTTTTCATTTAGTGTTGTGCCTTGAGTGAAACGAAAGGAATGAATTATAAGAATGATTAGCATTTTTGTTTTAGAGGATGAATTTTTACAGCAATCACGTATGGAAAAAATTATATCAGAGATTGTATTGAGACGTTCTTGGAAATTTAAAGGACCTGAAATTTTTGGGAAACCTTCTCAACTGATAGATGCAATTGTTGAACGTGGCTCTCATCAGCTTTTTTTTCTCGATATTGAAATAAAAGGAGAAGAGAAAAAAGGATTAGATATTGCTAGACAAATTCGTGATAAGGATCCTCATGCTACGATTGTATTTGTTACAACGCATTCAGAATTTATGCCTGTAACTTTTAAATATAAAGTAGCTGCTTTGGACTTTATCGATAAAGCTCTAGAAAATGCTCAATTTGTTGAACGGATTGAATCCGCTATTGAATATACCTTGGAGAAAGTAGGTATGTCTGTTGCTCAGAATGCTTTTAAGTTTGAAACATCATTATCACAAGTCCAAGTTCCTTTTAATAAGATACTGTATTTTGAGACTTCACCGACAGTTCATAAAGTTATTTTACATACCATTGATGAGCGCCTAGAGTTTTATGCAAGCATCTCAGAAATTGAAAAGGCAGATGAGCGACTTTATCGCTGTCATAAATCTTTCGTTGTTAATCCAGGTAATATTGAAAAATTAGATAAAGAGCAGAAGATTGTTTATTTTAATGGTGGTGAAAACTGTTTTGTGTCTCGTGCGAAAATGAAAGGTTTGAAAGAACGGATTCAGTAGCCAATAGGCAAATGGGATAGAATATGAAGGAGAACTAATGGAACAACTATTTGAAAATTTGAATTTTTTTGCCCACATTGTTGTAATATTACTGTTGTATCAACAAATTAGCAGAAATAAGTTTCAGTGGTATTGGTTTGTTATTATACCTGTAGTCTTCAGGGGACTCTTCCTTGTTATTCCACCGATTGCATATATTACATATTTTTTTTATCTACCTATCTATTCTCTTTATTTAAACAAATATGGCATAAGGTTATTAGATATTTTTTTTGGTTTTTATCCTACTGTGGTGGAAAGCCTCTTTGGTCGTGTGCTAGCTTTTTATTTGTTTCCTATACTTGGATTCGACCAAACAATTATCCATACTGACGGAAGGATAAATTTGTTAATTGAGATTTTAATTTTCCCGTTATATTTCTATTTAACTAAGTCAGTAAAAATTAATTTTGATAACTTAAAAAGAGGGGCTAAAAAAAATTTTTTGAATCGCTATTTTGTTTTGATGAATTTATCTATGATTGTCTATTTGTTCACACTTCAGTTTCTAGTAATTGGAGAAGAGTTTATCCCAAATGCATTGGAGCACCGTGAACACTTAGTAGGAATTTATGTTGTTATATTCTTTGTTATGCTCATTTATTTGAATTCAACATTGACAGAGAAATTAGAAGAAGAGTTGCTATATCAAAAAGATAAACAACTCGAGGAATTGTTATTGTATAGTCAACATATTGAATCTCTCTATAATGAGATTAGAAGTTTTAGACATGATTACATCAATGTTCTAACTAGTATACAATACGGAATTGAAATGAAAGATATCGATGCTATTCAGGAAGTTTATGAAAATATTTTGGCCAAAACAAAGAATAAAATTTCTGATAGTCAGTATGATTTTGCCAATCTATCTAATATTAGTAATCCAGCAATTAAAAGTGTTATTTCTGCCAAATTACTAGAGGCACAAAGTAAAGGTATTGAACTTCATATCGAAGTTGAGGGAAAACTCCATCTAGCGAATATGGATACATTAGATTTTATTATCATCTTATCTATCCTTTTGGATAACGCTATTGAAGCAACGGAATTATCAGTTAAACCGTCCTTGATTTTGGCCATATTTGAAGAAAAGGATACGGAATTTATTATTGTTGAAAATTCTATAGTACAAGACAAAGTTGAGATTTCTAATATCTTTAATCATGGATTCTCTTCTAAGGGAGAAGGGAGAGGGATTGGCTTAGCAAATGTTCATAGTATTTTAGATAAATATCCTTCAGCTTCGATTAAGACAAAAAGTCGAAACTATTCCTTTAAACAAGTTATTGAAATCAGAAGAGTTTGAGATAGAAATTGCAAGTGAGCTGGATATTGGATTTTAGGATTATTTTTTAAACTGCTTTAAGAGTCGAAAGGCTCTTTTTTCATACTCTTATTCCCTTGTGATAACTTCTCCAAGTTTCTTCCGATATACTTTTCTCAACTTGTAAAAATCTATGTTAGATTTTCTCTGGGGATTTGGGGGCGAAGCCACCAAGTTATCTTATCGTTGGCTGTCAAAACTGGAAGGTTTTGGTCGGTTGGCGATATGATTTTTGGGATATTGTGGACACAATATCTGAGCTCGCAAATACCGAACAAGAAGCGAGTGAGGTCTTTAGGAAGCGTACTGACAATGTGAGGTAGACTTACACTGTCAGACAAGTAGAATGTTGAAAGGATATCAGAATGGGACAAGAAATTAAGTCAATCCGAAAGCAATTTAGAATTACGAGACAAGAAGAAAAACAGATAAAAGAAATGATGAGGGAACAAAAAGTGGATAGTTTCTCAGAATTTCTTCGTCAAAATTTATTGAAAAAGAATTATCAGGATAGAATTTTTGAAAGTTGGTTCTCCCTTTGGCAGTCTCAAAAGTTTGAACAGATTAGTCGAGATGTGTATGAAGTTCTGGTTGTCGCAAGAGAAAATCATCAAGTGACTCAAGAGCACGTCTCAATCTTATTGACTTGCGTTCAAGAATTGATTGCAGAAGTGAATCAAGTGCAGCCACTCAGTCGTGAGTTCCGTGAAAAATATATTGGTTAGGAGAATGTAATGGTTTATCGCTATCGTACCAATCTTAAAAAAGTATTTCTAACTGATCCAGAATTACATCAATTGAATGAACGGATTGCTAAGAGCAATTGTCAAAATTTCTCAGTCTATGCCAGAAAAGTTTTGCTTAATCCCAATATGTCATTTGTCACGATTAACACTGATACTTATGACCAGTTAGTTTTTGAATTGAGACGGATTGGAAATAACATCAATCAAATTGCGCGTGCGATTAATCAAAGCCATCTGATTTCTCAGGACCAATTACAAGAATTGAGTAAAGGAGTAGGAGAGTTAATTAAGGAAGTGGACAAAGAATTTCAAGTGGAGGTGAAAAGACTGAAGGAGTTTCATGGTAGTTACTAAACACTTTGCGACTCACGGAAAAAAATATCGTAGGCGTTTAATTAAGTATATTCTTAACCCTGATAAAACGGACAATTTGAAATTGGTATCTGATTTTGGCATGAGCAATTACTTGGACTTCCCTAGTCATGCAGAAATGGTAGAGATGTACAATGTCAACTTCACCAATAATGACAAGTTGTACGAATCCAGAAACGACCGACAAGAAAAACACCAACAAACTATTCATGCTCATCACCTCATTCAATCATTTTCTCCTGAAGATAATCTGACACCTGAAGAAATTAACCGCATTGGTTATGAGACCATGATGGAATTGACAGGAGGTCGTTTTAAGTTTATCGTAGCAACTCACACAGACAAAGATTATGTTCATAATCACATCCTAATCAATGCTATTGACCGCAATTCAGATAAAAAGTTGATATGGAACTATGCCTTGGAACGAAACCTCCGTATGATTTCAGACCGTATTTCTAAAATGGCTGGTGCAAAAATTATTGAGAAACGTTATTCCTATCGAGATTATAAAAAATATAAGGAATCTAGTCATAAATTTGAATTGAAACAACGTCTTTATTTTTTGCTTCAGCAATCTAAATCATTTGATGATTTTTTAGAGAAAGCAAAGCAGTTGCATGTTCAGATTGATTTTAGTCAAAAGCATAGCCGTTTTTTGATGACAGATAGAACGATGGTAAAACCAATTCGAGGTCGCCAACTTAGTAAACGAGATTTATATGATGAAGACTTTTTTAAAACATATTTTGCCAAACAAGAGATTGAAAGTCGTTTAAAATTTTTACTAAAGTCTGTTTATTCATTAGAAGAATTGCATGTAAAGGCTAAAGAGTTGAATCTAACCATCGAGTTAAAACAGAAAAATGTGATGTTTACCCTAGAAGAAGATGGCAAAAAGATAAGCCTGAGTCATAAAAAAATTAGCGATAAGAAATTGTACGATGTTCAATTTTTTAATCGTTATTTTGAAGATAGAGAAGTTAGAGATATTCAAGCATTAGAAAATCTTCAGGAAGATTTTCAGACTTTTCGAGAGGAGCAGCATAAGGAGAAAGTCTCCACTGAAGAAATCGAGGAAGCCTTCAAGAAATACAAGGAAAAACGAGATGCTATCCATGAGTTTGAGATTGAACTTACGGATAATCAGATAGAGAAGTTGGTTGATGATGGTGTCTATATCCAGGTTTCGTTTGGTATCAAACAGAGTGGACTCATCTTTATTCCTAACTACCAGCCAGATATTTTTGAGGAAGACAATCATAAAAAATATAAAGTCTACATTCGAGAAACGTCTTCTTACTTTGTCTATAATAAAGAAAACATGGATAATAATTGTTTCATCAAGGGTAGGACCTTAATCAGACAATTGAGCAACGATAGCCAAAAACTCCCCTATAGACGACCAACTTTAAAAAGTCTTCAAGAGAAGATTTCTGAAATTAATCTTATGATTGAACTATCTAACACGAACAAACAATACCAAGAAATCAAAGATGAGCTTGTATTAGAAATTGCAGAGATTGATATGCAGCTAGAAGAAACCCAAGAAAAAATCGCCACCTTAAACAAGATGGCGGAAGTCCTTATCAATTTGAAGAGTGAAGATCATGAGACTAGAAAATTAGCTAAGTATGATTTTGCCCAAATGAACATGACGGAATCAATAATGTTAGATCGACTCAATACAGAAATTTTAAAATTACAACAGGAACTTGGTAATGAAATTAATAAATATGAGGAGATAGCTAGAAGATTGGATTTGTTTGTGAAAATTATTAATACCAATAAATTTACAGTTCTAAAATTTCACGAGAATGCCTTACTAGAATAATATTATTTACGACTAATTCGTTAAAAGATAGAGAATAATTTCATTTATTTTTTGTTTACTAGTTTATTAAAATGGTCAGTATAGTGTAATTTTAACTTATCTTCTCCTAAAATATCGAAGACTTGTATGGCTTGTTTCATTTTTTCAATTCCACTGGTTGATTGGCAACGTTTAAATTCAAAGTAACCAGTTGCATAGAGAAAAACTGTTTGTTCATAAAAGTTTAGTTCATTATCCAACAATGTCTTTATCTTACTAATTAAATAGGAGCAATTAGAAAATTCTTCCTTACCAATGCTTAGAATGAAGCAATTAATAGCAAGCTGAGAGACAATCTGCTTATTAGTTTTATTCAGAGATGAGTAAATATAGTTATTTAACATCTCTTTAGTTAATAAGAAGTAGGAGTTGTAGTTAATTGTGCGTACACAGTTACCTAATAAAATGATTTCATAATAGCCCCATTTTTCAACTTTGAAAAGATAGTCTGTCAGATGAAGAATCTCTTCATCTGATGGAATGATGTTCGAATCCATTGTGTGTAAAATAGATTTTACCATTGTTTTCTCAAAAGAATTTAGAGTGTAATCAGAAGTATCAGAAAGTAGACATGCTATATTATTGATACTTTGTGATGAATATTGCTTACGAATGTACTGTACTAGATTAGCAAATGATTCGGAACTGGTATAGTCGTCATTGTGTAAAACAAGGAACTCATCCAAAGTAATATGTAATTTGTCTAAAATATTGATTAGTCGAATACAAGATATCTCTGACTCCCCACGTTCAAAACGAGATATTTGTGATTTTGAAAGATGTTCATCTGCTACAGAGCATAGACTAATTTGTTTTCCTTTACGAACTTTTCTAAGTGTGATGCCAAGTTTTGATTTCATAATTTCCCATTTTCCCAACAAAAATTAAATCCGTTTTTATTTATTGTACAATAAATAAAAACGGAAAGGAAGTCCAAGTATGAAGAAAATTTCAAAATTTTTACCGATTTTGGTTTTGGTGATGGATATTATCATCATTGTTGGTGGGTAAGATGCTTAGGTGTACACCTAAGTCTTTAGATATCATCTAAAGACTTAGTACTGATTGGAGGATACGATGAAAGATAGTATGATTAATTATTGGTTAAATTATTTTCCGGAGTATAGTTTAGAAACGTTTGAAAAGGAGTTAACAAAGCATTTAGGAGAGAATTATATCGAGAAACTTTTAAATTTCTATAAAGATTACGAGACTGTGGATGTAGACATTATATTTAAGTACGTTAGTTTAAATTTAGAGGTTATTCCAAAACAATTTAAAGAAATAATTGAAGAAAAATATTTATTTTCTTCAATTATTATACCGTTTATTAGCAAATATTTTTCTGAGTTTTCTTATACCATTTCCAGAAATAAGAGCATTGAAGATTCGGATGAATTTTTAACTTACTCTGTATTGGATGTTGCGGATAGAATCAACACTTTGCTGTATCGTTCAATTATTGGAGATATCTCTACTCTAAAAGCTAGAGGCGTTCTTCAGGGAAAAACTTCTGTCAACAGAATGGATTATTACAAGAATAAATATATAAAAGAAGAAAAAAATTTAGTTGATTTCTATGCAAAATTTTCCGAGTTAACACGTTTAACTTCCTGTGTAGTAAAAAACACTTTTGAATTTTATTTAGAAATTATTCAACAATTTCAAGAGCAATATGTGAAAATTCTTGAACTATTTCAGTGTAAAACGGATTCTAAAGTATTGATTTCTAAAATAGAATTGGGAAATGGTGATTCACATAAAAAGAATAAGAGTGTGAGTAAAATTTTTTTATCAAGCGGAAACACTATAATATATAAGCCTCGCTCGCTTAATATTGAAAAATCGTTTGAAAAAATGATGGAATTCTTACGAGATCAAAATGCGATTTTAGATTATAAACTACCTAATATTATTTCAACTGAAAAATATGGATTTTGTGAATATATAGATACAGAAGAATGTATGAATGATTTGGATGTAAAGGGGTTTTATCAAAGAATAGGAGAATTGTTGGGAATACTTTATTCTTTGAATTCTGTAGATTTTCATTATGAAAACATTATTGCGAAAGGAGCTTATCCAGTTCCAATTGATTTAGAAACATTAATCCATCCTCAGATAGTGGATAGAAATAATAATTTATCAGCATTCAAAAAAGCTTCTAAAAAATTTGAAAGCTCAGTAATAACTACAGGGCTTTTACCCATTTTTTTAAAAGGAAATGAAGTTGGTGGTGTTAGTATGAATAGTGAGCAAATATCAACTTTTAAAACTGACTATATCAAGGATACTAACAGCGATAATATTCATATTGAGAGAGAGTATTATGTCATTTCTCCTAAAAACAACAATCCTATTATCAATGGTAAGATTGTAGATGCCAAAGACTATATTTTTGAAATTATAAAAGGATTTCAAGGTATATATAAATGGATTATGAATAATAGAAAGATATATATTGAAAAAATATATGAGCTTTTTAGTAACACAGTTGGAAGATTTATACCAAGGGCTACTTTATACTATTCACAATTGTTAAGGATATCACTAAGCCCAGAATTTACTCAGAAGCATTTTGAGAGAAAGATGTTACTTAGAAGATTATATATAGGAAGCGAAAATTCTGAGACAATGTTGATTGATTCAGAATTTAAAGATTTACTAGAAGCAGATATTCCTTATTTTTCTTTTATTATCGGTGATAATAAAATATTTGATTCTAAAGGGGTAGAAGTAAATGGCGTAAATTTAACCAATTTTAAAGAAGATTTTAACAGTAAGATTTCTACTTTTTGTGATGAAGATTTAAAAGAACAGATTGGCTATATCAAGGATTCTTTTATAAGTAGAAAAAATCAATCTGATAGCAATGACATTAAATTTCAAACATATTATAATAAATTAAAACCAGAATTATGGTTGTCTACTGCTACTAAAATTGGAGATTTGATTATTGATAATTCAATTGAAGGAGTTAATGAGTACGGTCGAAAAGATTTGGCCTGGATTAGTGTAACAATGCAGGGTTTTGAAGAGGATGTTTGGTTACCTTCTGTTTTAACAAATGATTTGTATAGTGGGAATGCAGGAATTTCGTTATTTTTAATCAATTTATGGAACATAACAGGTAAGAAAAGATTTTTAGAGTATGCCAAGAAATCTGTTGAAACCTCAAAGGTATTATTGGGAAATAAGTACATTCACTCTAATCATTTAGTAGGGGCTTTTACAGGTGTAGGAGGGATGATATATTCACTTGCTGAAATTGCTCATCTCACTGGAGATGTAAAAAATAAAAATTTTATTAAAAAATCTATCTTAAGTTTAGATGAACTAATTTTAAGGGATACCTCAAATGATTTAATTAGTGGGAATACAGGGCTATTGGCTGTAATTTTAAAACTTGTTAATTCAGATTCATATTACAACACACCTGATATTAAATATGTTATTTCCAAAATAGTTCAAAAAATATTACATGAATCAAAGTTTGTAGACGGGTTAAGGTTTTGGGAATGTATGCCAAATAGAAATTATGTTGGTTTTTCTCACGGAAATGCAGGTATCCATTCTTATTTATTTAAGGCAATGAAATATTTGGGAGATAGTCGTGCAGAGGAAATTTTGCAAGAATCATTGAACTATGAAAAAAAATGCTTCTCTTCTCATAAAAATGATTGGTATAAATCTAAAGATGAAAAACAAATATCTTATACGTGGTGTCATGGATCACCTGGGATACTTTTAAGTAAATTATTATTGCTTTCTTCAGGATATAATTTTGATAATTTAGATAATGACATTAGACTAAGTATTGAGAACACTAAAGCTTATGGATTTGGGAATAATCCTACATATTGTCACGGTGATTTAGGAAATTTAGAAATATTAAATTATGCTTCTAAACTACTTCATAAAAAGAATCTAAATAATTTATGTACAAATATATATCAGGAACTATTTGATACTGTTCTTGTTAAAGAATGGGATAAAAAAAATTTAAAATCTTCGAATACATACGGTCTAATGGTTGGTTTATCGGGGTGGGGTTACTCCATGTTATCAAATTATACGGATCACTCTTTGAATAACTTTCTATGGTTAGATTGATACGTCTCTTTTTTCAAAAGCATTATTCTGGGCTATATAAATTAAAATTAGTTAGGAGAGAATAGTTAGATGGCACAAAAAGATTTTCACCAAAAAATTAACAGTCAGTTATTAGAAGAAATTAGTGATAACAGTGCAGTTGGAGCGGGATGGGCGCAGCTTAGTTTTATAAGTGAAGCTCTTGGAAATAAAGGTGCAGTTTGCACAGGTACAATTGAATGTCAAAATAATTGTAGATAATAATATTTAGTGGAGAAAAATAATGAATAATAAATTTACAGGAAAAATTAATGAATTAGAACTCGAACAATTAGTTGGAGATAATCAAGTTGTAGGTGGAATAACCCCTACTATTATTGCCGCTACAATTTCTTTTGCGGGTGTTACATTTACCGTAACATTAAATGCTGGTGCATGTCCAACTTCCGGATGTACAAAGAGTTGCAATAAATAATTAAGTAACAACATTTTTGACGATATAGCCCAGTATAATGCTTTTGAATAGGAGATAATTATGACAGTTGAAAGTTATTTAAATAAAATTGAAAAATCAATTACTTCAGGTACTATAGAGGAAAATTATGAAAGTACATTTTATACTTTTAATAATCAATTTTCAAAGTACTTTATTAACTCTTTATCGAAAGATATACGACGTTATCTTTCAGAAGGATCTATAGAGATGCTAGAAAAACAATTTTATTCTGAGATATATTATTTGACAATTCGTACTCTGATTGATGATTTTTACAATTGGCAAAGAGTTAATGAGAGTGTACCGAAAGAAGAAAGATATCATAGATACTGTTTAAAATTGGGGACGGTTCCTTTTTTTAAAAAAATTAAGAAAGCATACCCAGTCTTATTTATTAAAATTTTTCATTTGCATCAACATACGATTAATTTAATAGAGGAAGCAATGTTATCAATCATTAGAGATAAAGATGAAATTAAGGAGCGTATAGGATTCAATTTTGATGATGGAATCAAAGAAATTGTACTTTCTACTGGTGATAGGCATAACGGGGGAAAGACTGCAGTTATATTTAAAAATAATAATGATGATAAAATTTTATATAAGCCTCATTCATTAAATAATGACGTATTTTTGGAGAATTTTTTTAGTTTAGTTAATAGAAGTTTACCTTTAAAATTATACCATCCTAAATCAATTTCAAAAAAAAATTATGGATGGCAGGAGTTTATAGAGTTTCAAGAATGTAATCTTGATAATGATTACGAAGATTACTTTTATAGATATGGTGAACTTCTTGCAATAGCTTATGCACTGCAAGTGACAGATCTCCATAAAGAAAACATAATAATGAGTAAGAATTATCCGATTGTTATTGATTCTGAGACTTTATTTACAAATCCAGACTTAAACTGCAACAGGAATTCAACTATTCAAAACCCTGAAACTGTACATGATCTATTTCAAAAGTTTATCAAAGACTCAGTTTTAGACACATTATTGTTACCAAATAATTTTCAAAGCTCTTTATTTGATTTTGATTTAAGTCCGCTGACTAATTATCAACAATTATCTGAAAATATTACTAGATTTACAATAGAAAATGATTTTTCACATAATATTCATTTAAAAGAAGTACATGTAGTACTTCCGAGTAGTAATGTCAAAAAAGAAACTAATAAATTTTATGGTAAGATAATTGATGGATTCAAAGCTTGTTATACTATACTTGAAAATCGTAAGAATTATTTTATTGAAGAAATAAAATTATTGTCAGAAAAATATCCTCTATATCTGAGACAGGTTCTAAGACCAACTATGGTATATGTTAAGTTTTTAGAAGCTTCAACTCACCCAGATTACCTTACGGATATCAAAAATCAGAGAAAGCTATTTCAAAAACTTAATAGCTCGTCATATAAATTAGACAGTACTTTAGGCAAGCAAGTAGAAATTGAAATTAATAGTTTAATGAAAGGAGATGTACCGTACTTTTATACAAAATTTAATAGTCTGAGTATTTATTCTATGGAAAATAAAATTTGTAATTTTTATGCTACATCTATCCAAAGTAAACTACTTGAAAGATTTCAAAAACTGGGAAATAAGGATATGTTAAAGCAGTTGCATGTGATTTTTTTATCTTTATCGACAGTTAAAGATACGACTTTCTCTGACATAAATCAAAGCCCATTACACGATTTTATTATTCCTGTTAATGACGAAAATTCTCTAGTATTAAAGGTCGGCGACTATGTTAATCATCAAGTCGTTTGGAATAATAATAATGAGTTTTGCATACTTCCTTCTGTTAGTCAGATTGATGATAAGAAAGTTATTTTACCAGTTTCTTATTGCCTGTATGATGGTGGTGGAGTAGTTTTACTATTATATTATCTATATTTAAAATTCAACGAAGAAAAGTATAAGATAGTTGCGGATGGTTTACTAAAGGGGTTCGAGTCAATGATTGAAATTGAAACAAATAGAAACTTTTCGGCGTTTAATGGCATTGGATCAGTAATATATATATATTATTGCCTTTTTACACTAACATCGGAACCAGACTATCATGAAAAATATAAGTTTTACTTAGCAATGCTAGAAAAACAAGATATTCCGTTAGATCAACCAATTGATTTTTTAGGAATATCCAGTTTAATTATTTTATTATGTAATATTTATAAGATAGAACATAGCTCAAAACTTTTTACACTATTAAAAAAGTGTATTAATTATTGTATTTCACAATTAGATAATATAACAGTAACAGGTTTAGCACACGGTTATTCTGGAGTGGCAATGTCATTATCATATTACTATGAAATAAATCCTAGTACAGATATATTAAAATGTATAGAGAAATTACTACATAAAGAAGATGAATGTTTCAATAGTATATTAAAAAATTGGAAAGATATAAGAAGAAATCATGATGACTCCTTTCCTAATTTTTGGTGTTATGGAGCTCCGGGCATTTTGTTAGCTAGAAAAGAAATTTTCGATAAAACTAATATTGGGAATAATGATTTATCAATAATTGAAAATGTATTATCTAATGTAGAAAAAATAAGAGAATTGAATTTATGTCATGGTTCTGTAGGTACTATCAGTTGTCTTGATGCAATATTGAAAGATGAAGAAAACCTATTAATAAAAGAATCTATAGATTTGTATTTTGATAATGTCGTTTCTCAGGTTATCAAACCAGAATTAAGTACGGATTTGAATACTATGAATACATTTTCTTTTATGCTAGGAGTATCTGGAGTTGTCTATGAAATATCTCGAAAACAAGATGATAGATTACTGAATGTTTTATTACTAGAGTTAAAGAGGACATGATGACTAGAAAAGTACCTAATATTGAGCAAATGTCTCAAATAGAATGTGGTTTATGTTGCTGTTTGTCCATACTACATTTCTATAAAAGCAAAGAGACATTACTAGATTTAAGACGTGATATAGAAAAAGGGAGAGATGGTTATAGTATAGGTGACTTGAAACAGTTATTGAATAAACGAAATTTTGATACTGGTTCATATCAAGTTAAAGATGTAAATAAAATTAGTGAACTTCCGTTACCATTAATAGCATTTTGGGATAATCAACATTATGTAGTTATTTACAAAGTAAAAAAGAATAAGGTCTATATAATGGATCCTTCTAAAGGATATGTAAATTATGAGTTTAAGGAGTTTTCAAAACATTTTAGTAATATAGTACTGCTATCATTTCCTAACGAAAATTACCAATCTTTGAAGTCACAGTTTCCTTCACCATGGATAAGAGTATTCTCTAGTTTTTCAAAGGTAAAAGGTCGATTGATTTTGACGTTGCTATTTTCAATAATAAGTTACTTAATAATACTTTCCGTACCAGTAATGACTTCAAAGTTTATTAATTCTGCATTAGGTAATACATTTTCTTTTCAAACCTCGTTTTTAATTTTATTTTCTCTACTTTGTTTGTACCTTATTTCTATCTTGGCTAGGAGTATGGGAATTCTATTTTCTAATATATTTTTTAGTAGAGATATTGAAAGTTTTACATTTAAGCATTTGCTTAAACTACCATATAGTTTTTTTGAACTCAGGGCAAAAGGAGATATTTTATACAGAATCTCTAGTCTTAGTGGTTTTAGGGAGTTATTTACTAACCAAGTTGTTGGGGGAGTAGTAGATATTGGAATTATTCTAAGTGTTGTAATATATATGTTTCTTAGTTCAAAAACACTAGCAATTATAGCTCTTATATTGAGTTTAATCAATTTTTTGTTTCTGTTTAGTACTAGAAAAATAATGTATGATACGGTTAATAGAGAATTACAAGAACAATCATTGATTTACTCAGTAGAAACAGAAGCATTAAATACTATTTCTTCAATAAAAATATCGGGATTAGAAGATGAAATATATGAAAACTGGTTTAAGCATTTAAAAAACGTATTGACAAAGTATAAGGAACGAAGTATTGTGTATATTTTATACAATTCAGCTACTAATGTATTTCAATTGTTCGCTCCTATAATTATATTGATTTTTGGACTTGATAATGTTTTAAATGGAAAAATTTTATTGGGTGAGGTTGTCGCATTTCAAACTATGGCATCAATTTTATTTAGTTCAGAAATCTCAATATTTAATGCTTATACGCAGTATATTTTGGCAGCAGGATACTTAAATAGAGTAAATGATATCTGGCTTGAAAATGAAGAGAATGTTGAAAATGGTCTTAAAAAGTGTTCTTTAGAAGGTAGAATAGATATTAAGGACCTATCTTTCTCTTATTCCAAAGACTCAGCTCCTGTAATAGAAAATTTAAATTTGACTATTGAGTCAGGACAGAGAATTGCACTAGTCGGTCAATCGGGGTCAGGAAAAAGTACGTTATTAAAAATACTATCAGGATTATATAAGATTGATACAGGAAAAGTTTTATTTGATGGTATAAATATTAATCAAATAGATAAAAAAATATTAAGTCAAAATTTAGGAGTAGTTCCACAAGATTCGTTTTTATTGAACAGAAGTATTCTTGATAACATAACTTTAAAGCACGAAGTTACTTCACAAAAGATAGAGGAAGTTTGTAAAGCAGTTCAAATCTATGATGAAATCATGGCTATGCCGATGAAATTTAATACTATCATCTCAGAGATGGGTTCAAATATTTCAGGTGGTCAAAGACAACGGATAGCACTGGCACGTGCATTAATAAATAATCCTAGTATTGTAATTTTAGATGAAGCAACTAGTGCATTAGACACTATTAATGAGGAAAGAATAACAAAGTATATAAAAAGTCAGGGCTGTACTCAAATAATTGTAGCTCATAGATTGTCAACGATTAAGGATGCGGATATTATTTTTGTAATGAAAGGTGGTAAGATTGTTGAGTCAGGAAATCATAAGTACTTAATGGCTCTTGGTGGAGAGTACTACAGCTTATATACAAAAAGGAAATGAGGTGTAAAGAAAATGAAGAAAGTAAATGAATATGTAATTTCAACAGCAGCCTCACTAGGGGTGATGATTGGAATAGTATTTGCAATTTTTTTAGATTTTCCAGTTGAATATGGTATTTCTTTAGGCTTGTTGAATGGAATAGTATTGGGTTCGCTGATTTTTTACAAAAACAATAAGAATTAAGCACAATTTTTTGCTGTAAACTAAGGAGTAGAGATGGCTATAGTTGAAATTATAAATCTAACAAAAAGATTTAAAGATATTGAAGTTATTCATAACACTTCATTTTATTTAAATAAGGGAAAAGTATATGGTTTTGTTGGACCAAATGGGGCTGGAAAAACTACAATTATCAAAATGATTCTAGGGATTTTAAAACCAGATTCTGGGAAAATAACTATTTTTAATCAAACCGTAGAACAGAATTCCGAAAATATATTATCTAGGATAGGATTAGTCTTGGGACCTTCATTTTATGGTCATCTTGATGCTTATAAAAATTTGAAGTTAATAGCAAATATGAAAGGGCTTAGTTTAGATACTGAAAGACTTAATGAATATCTATCAATGGTAGGATTAAAAGATGTTAAAAAGAAAAAAGTGAAAAATTTTTCAATGGGTATGAAACAACGTCTAAGTATAGCTGCATCATTGTTAGGTAGTCCAGAAATATTAATTTGGGATGAACCAATCAATGGACTTGATCCACAGGGTGTAATTGAAATTAGAAGTTTAATCCGTTTTCTACAGGAGAAAAAAGGTATTACATTTTTAATATCAAGTCATATTCTTAGTGAACTGGATAAAGTGATATCTGATATTATAATTATAAATTATGGGAAAGTTGAATTTTTTGGTTCTTGCCACAACCTTTTACAAAAGTATAATTGTCGAAATCTGGAAGAAGCCTACTTAGCTTGTTTAGCTGGAGGTGAATATGATTAAATTAGAGTTTCTAAAGCAGAAAAAAAGCATCTTATGGTTTGTTATTATTTTTCCAATAATTCTGAATGCTTTGTTATATATAGACTTAACTTTTAGGTATCGAGGTTATTTATTGGTGCATCAAAATGAACTTGCTTTATCTAATTGGCAGTTAATTTTTAAAGAACAAACAATATTTTATTTTTCTGAACTATTTTATTTAGTTCTATCTTTAATAATTTACGAAGTGTTTGCAGTAGAATTTAAAAATGATGCATGGTTAACCGTAATTTCATTGCCATTTAGAAACAAGTACACAATAAATTCTAAATTACTCATTACAGTGGTTTACACATTTACTTTTTGGTTGTCTGATTATATTAGCTTATACGTTATTGGGAAGGCTATTGATAACAGTTTAGAGATTGGTTTGATTTTCTTTTTAAAAACATTTACCATTCAATTAATTTCCTCGTTGATGATAATGTTATTATATTTTCTAACTTTAGTACTTATAAGGAAAATTTCTGGAATAATACCAATTGGTATTATAATGATGATATTAACAATTAGCATATACTACAACGATTATAATTTTAAGATTTACTTACCATTTACTTATCTTTCTCATGCTTTTAGAGTGACTGAAAGTCAATTTTATATGATTTTACTATCTAATATAATAATCATCGTACTTTTTTATATATTAATTCGTAAATTGAACGAAAGAAGTTTTGAGATGAAACTTTAATAGGTAATAAAAATGAAGTTACTTAAAAATGAATTGATTAAGAGTAAAATATTTTTATTTATTATTGTTGACATCTGTATTCAGATTCTAGTCATTCTAGCTATAAAAACATATATTTTAGATATTTCAGCATCATACTCAGAACTTGCTTATAATAAGTATTGGTATGTTTTACACACTGTAATATATATGCTAATGATCTTTCCGATACAAATTTTGTATCAAAATCTAAGAGAGGCATTGATTGAAGATAATAATAATGGTTGGAATATCATGGTGATTAACACTAATAATCTCGCGAAAATCATCTATATAAAAGTAACGATAAATATCGTAAGATGTTTTATTTGTTATTTTGTTTATACAATTTTTTCTTTAATTCAATTAGGTGGTATGGGAACTGATATGTTATTTCCAAATATAATATTTCCCAATATAATGTCATTTCTTTTATTTTTACCTATAGCTATCTTTATGCAAATTTGCTGTATAAGATTTGATTCCATTTTAGCTAAGGCCCTACCTAATATTTTGCTGATACTTATTGTTTTAACCACGTTTCAGAGTGATTGGAATATATTTATACCTGCAACTTATTATTATACAGCAATTCAGTCAACTACAAGCTTAGGTATTAAATTATTAGTTTGTATCTGGATTATGGGATTTGAATTTTCCCTTCTTCCAAAACTAATAAAATTGAAAGAACAAAATCTAGTTTAAATGTTGCTCGAAAATTAAATAATTTAATACGATTAACAATGAAACAATAAAACGTGAGTCATGACTTCAAAGTAATTGACTTTACGATTTTGGTTTTTTACGCTTAATTAAGCAAATTGTATTCACTTTATCAAGTTGTTATTACTCTAAAAAACGTCTAACAGCTATAGAGTGTCTGTTTGTTTCTCTTTACTTTTATTTTAAATAATTCATTAACCTTCCGTAAATTCCCAATAACAAGGTGTATTGAAGAAGTCTGAGACAAAATAGTTCTCAGTCACAAAAAAGCTAGAGATTCCCATTGGTGAACAGCTCCCTGTCAAGTAGACAGTAAATAATATAAAATCTTAAGCGACCTGATTCCTGAATTCCAGTGGAGTCAGGTTGTTTTTTGACCGTCTTTTTTAATATTGTCTTACCCATAATAGATATGCTTATGAGATATGTTTAATAAATTAATCTTAGTTCAAAATGTCCAATTTGGACACTTTGAATGATTTCTTAGTTTTATATATTATACTTTTCTCAGGAGAAAGCGAGATTTACAGACGTTTGAGAGATTTGAGGGAAGATCACGATTTGACCCAAAAACAAATAGCTAAAATACTTTCGTTTACAAACTCAGCTTATGCTAAAATTGAACGGGGTGAGCATACGTTAACAGCAGATGTATTGGTAACTCTCTCAAACTTTTACGATGTCAGTACAGACTATCTATTGGGATTGACAGATTTTCCTGATAAAATTCGCTTTAGAAAATAATCTCCTCAATTTCATAGAGTGTGAAAATGAGGAGATTTTTTATTTGTTCTTTGACAATTGAATAGTCCAAAATGGTACTTTCCTCATTTGTGGAGCAGTTTTGAATGGCTCGCCATGATAAGAGCGATATTAAAACCATCAATAAAATAAAGCGATACTTTATATGCCATGATACAAATGATATACAATGATACTTCTGACCGTTCAGGCTGCCACCGTAAAAGAGCAGTAAGTGAAATTCTTATGATGACTTCATCAGTCATGCCATGGAGGAGAAAATATTTTTTTAGGAAGGATAATGACATGAATATAAAATATATATCTGTCGAAAATTCCATTGCAGAATGGGCTGATAAAAAGGGAATTCTAAAAAGATGGGATGGTTTAAATCAATATACATTGAACAGATGGATTAAAGAAATGCGAGAAAACAGAACATTTTCCATGTATGTAATTAACCCAACCCATAAACTTGTTTTCATTAATCTAGAAGGATTTGAAAGTTTCTTAAGATGGAAGCAAAAGCGGACAAAATAAGGAAGTCATGGTATAATATAGGATAGTTATTTATTCTATACAACAATGATTTATTTCTTTTTAAGAGTTAAGAGGAATTAAATTATGTATTATGTAACTAAAACAAATTCAAAAGGGCAACCCTTATATCAAGTGGTTGAAAAGTACAAAGATCCACTAACAGGAAAGTGGAAATCAGTAACTGTAAGTTATACTAAGAATACTAGTAGGGCGAGGAAACAAGCTGAAAGAGAGGTTCTTGATAAAATAGATAGACTAACTACTTCATTTGAAAGTCAGTATAGTCCTGAACTGATTACAACATTTGGAGAGTTAAAAGAAAATTGGTTTCAGACTTGGTGTGTCTCTGTTAAACCACAAACAATTCAGAGAGAACTACTGGTTATGAAACGACTTGGGAAAATTATAGGAGATGATTTTTTGTTAGATAGGATTACTCCACTTCTGATGAAAAATAGTCTCAATAAATATTTAGAAATATATGATGCATCGCCTTCAACAATGACTCATATAAAAAGTACTTGTAATAAGATTTTTAATCATGGTGTGTTATATAATGTCATTAAGTTTTCTCCAATGACTGCGGTAAAACTAGATATTTCACTAGAGAAAAGGCGTAAAGCAAAAGAAAGACATGATTCTAAATTTCTAGAAATCCATGAATTACATGCATTTTTTGATGTGTTACGCCAATGCAGAAATGCAAACTATTATGATCTTGCTATAGTATTGTTGCTTACAGGTATTCGAATTAGTGAAGTAGCATTTTTACCATCAGATATTGATTTTGAAAGAGGAATCTTGCATATTGATAAGGCACTTCAATATCATTGTTTAAAAGTTGAACAATTTCATTTTGATACAACTAAAACACTCAATTCAATTAGAGAAGTAGCTTTGCCTGAAGCTGCAAGCGAAGCTATTAAAAGGACAATACAGAGAAATAAAGAGTTTGATGCTTGTATAGAGAAACATCCCTGTCCTGCTTTTACACATTCTGAAAGTGTGTTTAGAACAGAATACGGCTCTCCAATAACATCAAGCACTTTTCGTCAAATTTTGAAACGAATAGAAGGAAAATTATTGACAAATTGTTTAAGTGACTATGGTTTTAAGTGGGTAAAACATGTTACTCCCCATTCGTTTAGGCATATGCATATTAGTTACCTTCAAAGTAATGAGATGCACATAGCAGTGAAAGATATTATGACTAGAGTAGGACACGCTAACTTTGAGACAACAATGGGTTATACACATAATATAAATCGTTCACAAGAAAATACTGTAAAAGCCTTAAATTAATTTGTAGAAAATCACAATTTCCATTTTGAAGAATTGAAAAGTTATACCTGTAAATATTCCAGAATGATTGAAAAATTCATTGAAACTAGTGATAATAGCAATAAAGTAGAATTAAGTGTTGATGAGTTCAAAGACTTGTTACATCTTAGTCTACGTTACTCACCTAAAAATATTGTTTCAAATTTACTATTAAAAATCAAAAAAATATTGTCAAATACCATCCACAGTTTGATATAAAGATTGTGAAATCAAGTGAGAATCAAATCAGAGGTTTTTCCATTGCATGGTAGTTTTGGTG
Source organism: Streptococcus sp. UMB0029 (assembly GCF_002871495.1). Taxonomy (GTDB): domain Bacteria; phylum Bacillota; class Bacilli; order Lactobacillales; family Streptococcaceae; genus Streptococcus. The sequence continues at coordinate 21,357 of NZ_PNGD01000001.1, read as the reverse complement.
TTCGCTTGGTGTTTAGACAACAGTAAAATAAAATAGGGGCTCTAAACCCTTGCTATGAAAGGAAAAAAACTCAATGGCTACTATTCAATGGTTTCCTGGTCACATGTCTAAGGCTCGTCGACAGGTGCAGGAAAATTTAAAATTTGTTGATTTTGTGACGATTTTGGTAGATGCACGCTTGCCTCTATCTAGTCAAAATCCTATGTTGACAAAGATTGTTGGTGACAAACCAAAACTCTTGATTTTAAACAAGGCAGACTTGGCAGATTCAGCAATGACCAAGGAATGGCGTCAATATTTTGAATCACAAGGAATTCAGACTCTGGCTATCAACTCCAAAGAGCAAGTGACTGTAAAAGTCGTAACAGATGCGGCCAAAAAACTCATGGCTGATAAGATTGCTCGCCAGAAAGAACGTGGGATTCAGATCGAAACCTTGCGTACCATGATTATTGGGATTCCAAATGCTGGTAAATCAACGCTTATGAACCGTTTGGCTGGTAAGAAAATTGCTGTTGTCGGCAACAAGCCTGGTGTGACCAAAGGTCAACAATGGCTCAAAACTAACAAAGACTTGGAAATCTTAGATACGCCAGGGATTCTTTGGCCTAAATTTGAGGATGAAACTGTTGCACTTAAGTTGGCCTTGACTGGAGCTATCAAAGACCAGTTGCTTCCTATGGATGAGGTAACTATTTTTGGCCTCAATTATTTCAAAGAACATTATCCAGAAAAGCTGGCTGAACGCTTCAAACAGATGAAAATTGAGGAAGAAGCGCCTGTTATTATTATGGATATGACCCGCGCCCTCGGTTTCCGTGACGACTATGACCGTTTCTACAGTCTCTTCGTGAAGGAAGTCCGCGACGGCAAACTCGGTAACTATACCTTAGATACATTGGAAGACCTCGATGGCGACGATTAAAGAAATCAAAGAACTCCTTGCTACGGTCAAGGAGTTAGAAAGCCCTATTTTTTTAGAGCTTGAAAAGGATAATCGCTCTGGAGTTCAAAAGGAAATCAGCAAGCGTAAAAAAGCCATTCAAGCTGAATTGGATGAGGATCTTCGTTTGGAATACATGCTTTCCTATGAAAAAGAACTTTACAAACAAGGATTGACCTTGATAGCAGGTGTTGACGAGGTTGGTCGTGGTCCTCTGGCGGGGCCTGTAGTTGCTGCAGCCGTCATCTTACCTAAAAATTGTAAGATTAGAGGTCTCAACGACAGCAAGAAAATTCCTAAAAAGAAACATCTGGAAATTTATCAAGCCGTTCAAGACCAAGCCTTGGCAATCGGCATTGGTATCATGGATAATCAGGTTATCGACCAAGTCAATATCTATGAAGCGACCAAACTAGCCATGAAAGAAGCAATCTCTAAGCTCAGTCCGCAACCTGAACATCTTTTGATCGATGCCATGAAACTGGAGTTACCCATTTCACAAACTTCCATCATCAAAGGAGATGCCAACTCCCTCTCGATTGCAGCAGCTTCTATAGTAGCCAAGGTGACACGTGATGAATTGATGAAGGAATACGACCAGCAGTTCCCTGGCTATGATTTTGCTGCTAATGCAGGATATGGAACCGCTAAACACTTGGAAGGACTGAAAAAACTAGGAGTTACCCCAATTCACCGAACCAGCTTTGAACCCGTTAAATCACTGGTTTCAGTAGAAAAAGAAAGTTAAGTTAGAAGGAATGATTATGGAGGAGCAGTCAGAAACACTCAGTTCCAAGAAAGAATTTGCCTTTGCCTCAAGCACTATATTATCCCAAGTTGGACGAGGAATCATTGTCGGGCTCGTCGTAGGGCTCATCGTCGGATCCTTTCGGTTTTCAATCGAAAAAGGCTTCCACCTGATACAAGGACTTTATCAAGATCAAGCGCACCTAGTGCGCAATCTTTTTATCATTGGTCTATTTTATTTAATAGTTTGTTGGCTCAGTGCGAAATTAACTCGATCAGAAAAAGACATCAAGGGTTCAGGAATTCCTCAAGTTGAAGCCGAATTAAAGGGACTGATGACTCTCAACTGGTGGGGCGTACTTTGGAAAAAATATATTCTAGGAATTTTGGCTATTGCTAGTGGCCTTATGCTAGGGCGTGAAGGACCAAGCATTCAACTCGGAGCGGTTGGTGGTAAAGGTATTGCCAAGTGGCTTAAATCCAGTCCAGTAGAGGAACGTTCCTTGATTGCAAGTGGAGCTGCAGCAGGTTTAGCCGCAGCCTTTAATGCACCGATAGCAGGCCTCCTCTTTGTTGTAGAAGAAGTTTATCACCATTTTTCACGCTTTTTCTGGGTCTCAACTCTAGCAGCCAGTCTCGTAGCAAACTTTGTCTCATTGCTCATATTTGGCCTTACACCCGTACTGGATATGCCAGATAATATCCCACTCATGACCCTAGATCAGTATTGGATTTACCTTCTCATGGGAATTTTTCTAGGACTTTCTGGTTTTCTCTATGAAAAAGCTGTACTCAATGTTGGTAGAGTTTATGATTGGCTTGGTCAAAAAATACATTTGGATAGAGCTTATTACCCAATTCTTGCCTTTATTCTCATCATACCAGTCGGAATCTTCTTGCCACAAATCCTTGGCGGTGGAAATCAGCTGGTTCTTTCCTTAACTGAGCAAGATTTTAGTTTCCAAGTTTTATTAACTTACTTTTTGATTCGCTTTGTTTGGAGCATGATTAGCTATGGAAGTGGCCTTCCAGGAGGAATTTTCCTACCAATTTTAGCTCTTGGTTCCTTACTCGGTGCCCTAGTTGGTGTTATTTGTGTTAACCTTGGACTTATCAGTCAGGAGCAATTCCCTATATTTGTCATTTTGGGAATGAGTGGTTACTTTGGAGCAATATCTAAGGCACCCTTAACCGCTATGATTCTGGTAACCGAAATGGTAGGAGATATTCGCAATCTCATGCCACTTGGATTAGTAACCCTAGTTTCCTATATCATCATGGATTTACTTAAAGGTGCGCCAGTCTATGAGGCCATGCTAGAAAGAATGTTGCCAGAAGAAGCAACAGATGAAGGAGAAGTCACCCTCATTGAAATCCCTGTTTCAGATAAAATAGCAGGGAAACAGGTTCATGAACTCAACTTACCACACAATATCCTTATTACAACCCAAGTCCATAATGGTAAGAGCCAAACAGTTAATGGCTCAACGAGAATGTATCTGGGTGATATGATTCACCTAGTAATTCCAAAAAGTGAAATTGGGAAAGTCAAAGATTTGTTGTTGTAGATCTTATTTACATAATTTGTATTATGTAAAAACTTGATTATGTGACTATTAGTCCGTCTCGCTCCGCTAGGTGCGAGACAAAAAAACCACCCGCTATGGGGGTGCGCGTCGAAGGTTATACCCAAAAAACTCCAAACGCGATACAATAAAGGTGTTCAAGCCAATTGTAAAGCGAAAGGAGAAAAATATGGCGCAAAAGGCACATAGTTTATCACACACAAAGTGGATGTGTTCTATCACATTGTGTTCACCCCTAAGTATAGACGAAAAGTCATTTATAATCAATATCGAAGTAGTTTAGGCGAAATATTTTATCGCTTATGTAGTTATAAAGGTGTTGAAATTATCGAAGGTCACTTAATGCCTGATCATGTACATATGTTAGTCAGTATTCTACCGAGGATAAGTGTTTCAAGTTTTATGGGGTATTTAAAAGGTAAAAGTGCATTCATGATGTTTGATAAACACGCCAACCTCAAGTATAAGTTTGGGAATCGGCATTTCTGGGCGGAAGGTTATTATGTGAGTACGGTTGGACTCAATGAAGCCACAATTAAGAAATATATTCAAGATTAAAGAAATTATCCAGTGGATGATTTCTTCACGAGTATGAAAATTTGAGAACGAGTAAAGCATGATATAGCACTAGATAAATTAAGTGTAAAAGAATATGAGGATCCTTTTAGGGATAGTGATAAGTAATACTAAAGCCTCTTTAAGAGGCAAGTGACGAGTCAAGAGCAATAAGGCTTGAACAACGTGAAAGCCAGCGTCTTTAGGCGCTGGCTGGTAATTTGGGCTTATAGCCCTGATTCAAACCACGTCCAGCTTCGCCTTACCATACTCAAGTACAAGCCTGCGGCTAGCTTCCTAGTTTGCTCTTTGATTTTCATTGAGTATAAAAAATACATTAGAAAACCGATTCTCAGTAATGAGATCGGTTATTTTTTACTGATGAGGCATTTCACATACAAATAATTGAACTTTGGTAAAATAAGACTATAATTAAGTTAGAAATAGTAAACCATAAAAGCTAGAAAGGAGTTTACTGTATCAAATCTGTACAGTAAGATTAAAATCATGAAAAAGAAAACAATAGCAATTATACAATGTATTTTGTATCTCATAGCTCCTTATGTAGCTCTTCAGTTATGTAGAATGAACAGAAGTATCGTTACTGATAATCTCTTTTTTATTTTCCTTATTCTGTTGACTATTTCATTCTGGTTTAGTATTTGGAAACTAGAAAAAGCACTAGATAATGATTCACAATAATAACTCCAAAGATTTATATCCGTTTTATACAGGTTTAAGTCTTTTTTTAAAAGCTCTATAACATCTTTCCGAAAAACTATAATTTTCTTGAAAAATATATAAATCTATGCTATACTACTAGTAGACTTATTTATGGAGAAAATACATGAAACGTGAGATTTTACTGGAGCGAATCGACAAACTAAAACAAATCATGCCCTGGTATGTTTTGGAATACTACCAATCTAAGCTTGCTGTTCCCTACAGTTTTACAACCTTGTACGAATACCTCAAGGAATACGATCGATTTTTTAGCTGGGTTTTAGAGTCTGGAATTTCAAACGCTGATAAACTGTCTGATATTCCTTTATCAGTCTTGGAAAATCTGTCTAAGAAAGATATGGAATCCTTTATCCTTTATCTACGTGAACGTCCTTTGCTGAATGCCAATACAAGCAAACAAGGTGTTTCTCAGATAACCATCAATCGGACCTTGTCAGCCCTTTCTAGTCTTTACAAGTATCTGACCGAGGAAGTCGAAAATGACCAGGGAGAACCTTATTTCTATCGAAATGTAATGAAAAAAGTTTCAACCAAGAAAAAGAAAGAAACGCTTGCTGCTAGAGCTGAAAATATCAAGCAAAAGCTCTTTCTAGGTGATGAAACAGAAGGTTTTCTGACTTATATCGACCAAGAGTACCCACAACAGCTCTCAAATCGCGCCTTATCCTCCTTTAATAAAAATAAGGAACGTGATTTAGCCATTATTGCCCTTCTCTTGGCATCTGGTGTCCGTTTATCTGAAGCTGTTAATCTGGATCTAAGAGATCTCAATCTTAAGATGATGGTCATTGATGTCACTCGAAAAGGTGGCAAACGTGACTCGGTCAATGTCGCAGCCTTTGCAAAACCTTATTTAGAGAATTATCTAGCCATTCGAAATCAACGCTATAAGACGGAAAAAACAGATACAGCCCTCTTTTTGACACTCTACAGAGGTGTTCCCAATCGTATCGATGCTTCCAGCGTGGAAAAGATGGTTGCTAAGTACTCTGAGGACTTCAAAGTACGTGTAACCCCCCACAAACTGCGTCATACCCTAGCAACTAGGCTCTATGATGCGACCAAATCGCAAGTTTTGGTTAGCCACCAGCTAGGACACGCCAGTACTCAAGTCACTG
>NZ_PNGD01000001.1:0-15106 GCF_002871495.1 Streptococcus sp. UMB0029 | reverse complement strand
TTGTTCATAGTAGGTGTGGTTCTTTTTTTCGAGTGTAGCCCATAGCTTTGAGAGCATAGTGGATAGTAGTTGGATGACAGTCAAATTCAGAAGCTATTTCAGTCAAATAAGCGTCTGGATTGTCAGTAAGATAGTTTTTAAGTCTATCTCTATCAACCTTTCTTGGTTTTGTTCCTTTTACTTGATGGTTTAATTCTCCTGTTTTCTCTTTTAGCTTTAACCAGCCATAAACGCAAACCAAACTCCCACATAACGGGTCATAGCATGAAAGATACCTTCCCACATAGGAGAAACGATTCCAGTGATATGAGGGATATGATCTAGAAGCATTACTGACGCCATCAGGTACTTCAACTACGTCGCATTCCATTTTTTCATAATAAATCTCTTTCTTTTTGACGTACATAGAGTATAGCATACATTTTCACGCATAATTGTACACCTATCTTACATTTTTGTAAGACAGGTGTAAATATCAAGAATTTATCTTCTAATCCGTAATTCGTTGATACATTTCTGGTCTTCTGTCTCGAAACAGTCCCCAACTTAGGCGCTCGCTTGCTCCCTTATCTAGGTCATAAATAGCTAACAGAACAGCTTCTTCTTGTCTTTCAGCTTGCTCTAGAATAGCTCCTGTTTCATCCGTCATAAAGGATGAACCGTAGAAGTCAAGACTGGAACTTTGTCCACCATTTTCCTCACTTGGAGTGACTTCTTCAAAGCCATAGCGATTGGCTGCAATAACTGGGACAATATTCGCTGCTGCGTGCCCTTGCATGGTACGTTGCCAATGACCACAACTGTCCGTATCTAGGATAGGCTCAGAGCCAATAGCAGTTGGATAAAAGAGCAATTCTGCCCCATTTAATGCGAGACAACGGGCTGTTTCAGGGAACCATTGATCCCAACAGATACCGATACCAATCTTGGCATAGCGAGTATCCCAGACCTTGAAACCTGTGTTGCCAGGCGTGAAATAAAACTTTTCTTGATAATAATGATCATCTGGTATGTGGGTTTTCCGATAAACGCCCAGCACTTCCCCATCTGCATCAATGACAGCAATAGAGTTATACAAGACATTGCCATCTTTTTCATAGAAACTGATTGGTAAAACAACTTGTAGTTCCTTAGCAATGGTTTTAAAATGCTGAATAGCTGTATTGTCTGTCACTGACTGGGCATACTGGTAGTAGTCATACTGTCGTTCCTGACAAAAGTATGGACGTTCAAATAATTCGGGTAAAAGAATAATTTGTGCACCTTGTTCTGCAGCCTGACGTACTAAACGCTCTGCTGTTTGAATATTTGTTGCCACATCCTTGGCACATTGCATCTGAATGGCTGAAACTTTTACATTTCTCATCTTTTTCTCCTATTCTGGGATTTGTTGGGTGATACAGTGGATATTGCCACCACCTAAGAGAATATCTCTGGCTGGTATTCCGACAACTTTACGGTCTGGGAAACACTTGCTGAGGATATCTAAGACTACTTGGTCATTGACGTCTTGAAACTGAGGAACTAGGACAGCCTTGTTGGCAATATAAAAGTTTACGTAGGAAGCTGCTAGTCGTTCACCTGCGTATCGCTCTTCTTCTCCTTCTTCATAGATGTAGCCTGGCAAATCCTCTTTGGTTACAACTTGATGAAGAGCTGGAATTGGAAGTTTATGAATGGTGAAGTGACGACCTTTTGCATCTGTTTCCTTTTCTAAAAGCTCTAAATCAGCTGCTGACATGGCATATTGAGGATCGCTTTTGTCGTCTGTCCAAGCCAAAACAAGCTCAGCAGGACCAACGAAGGCTGCAACATTATCAACGTGTTCATTGGTTTCGTCCTGATAAATACCATAAGGAAGCCAGATAATTTTTTCAGCTCCAAGGCTGTCTAATAAGGTATTCTCGATTTCCTCTTTAGTCAGGTTAGGATTGCGACCAGGACTAAGCAAGCAACTTTTAGTTACGAGAATGGTTCCTTGTCCATCGCTATGGATTGCGCCTCCTTCCAGTACAAAAGGCTTGGCATCGTAAACAGGTATTTCCAAGGTCTCAGCAAAACGACTGGCTACTTGGTCATCTGCTTCATAATCTTGATACAGACCATCATAGGTGCCTCCCCAAGCATTGAAAGACCAATCAACTGCCAACTTTTCTCTTTTATCATTAACAAGAATGGTTGGCCCAGTATCACGCGCCCAGGCATCATTGGTAGGAATGTCTAAATAAACAACCTTGTCTCCAAGATAGGATTGGGCTTCAGATAGATAGGTCTGCTCCACCAAAAGATAGACTCTTTCCCCTTCTGCAATGGTTTTTATAATCTGGCTGAAAGCTGCTTTAGCAGCTTTTCCTTGAAAGGGCCATGAACCTGGTCGAGTCGGCCATATCATGAGGGTACCATGGTGTGGTTCGTACTCTGCTGGCATACGATAGCCTAATTTTTTTGGACTGTCCATCATGATAATCTCCCTTTAAAATCTTGATAGCCAAAGGCTTTGACTAAGCTGCAGTCTCCCTGTTCGTCCATGAGATAGAGACTTGGCAATCCAATACCATTAAAAGTATTATTTTTGACAAAGGAATAAATGGCCATATCTTCAAAATAAAGTCTGTCTCCAATTTGGACTGGATTTTCAAAGCTATAATCACCAATTACATCGCCCGTCAGACAAGTATTGGAAGAAAGTCTATAGGTATGGGCTTTTTCCTGTGTCTCAAAGCCATTTCTCAAAGGTGGGCGATAGGGCATCTCAAGTACATCAGGCATATGGCAGGTCGCAGAGGCATCTAAAACCAAGATTTCCATACCGTTTTCTACAATATCCAAAACCTCTGTTGCCAAATAGCCAGCATTAAGAGCAATAGCTTCACCAGGCTCGATATAGACTTCAAGATTGTAAGTTTCTCGGATACGCTTGATTTCTGAAATCAGCAAATCTACATCATAGTCCTCTCTTGTGATGTGATGACCACCACCCATATTGAGCCATTTGACCTGATGCAAATACGCTCCAAACTGCGCTTCTACTGCTTTCAAAGTTGTCTCTAAATCATCTGCTCCCTGCTCGCAAAGGGTATGAAAATGAAGTCCATCCACCAAATCCAACAAATCACTCGGAATTTTGTCTATAGTAACTCCAAAGCGAGAACCTGGTGCGCAGGGGTCATAGAGCGCGTGATCACCCTGAGTTGAACATTGGGGATTGATACGGAGACCTATACTGATACCAGCCTCCCGACAAGGAGCCCCATGCTTACGCAACTGTCTCTCTGAGTTAAAGACGATATGGTCCGTTATCTCTAGCAATTCCTCCATGTCCTCATCCTTGAAAGCTGGTGCAAAGACATGAACTTCCCCCGGGAACTCTTCTCTAGCGAGCTTAGCTTCATAGAGACCACTTGCAGTTGTGCCAGATAGATACTGGCTAATTAAGGGATAGGTTTTGTAGAGGGAATAAGCCTTCTGGGCAAGCAAAACCTTGCAACCAGCTTCTTCTTGTACATATTGTAGAATGCGGCAGTTTGCTTCTAACTTGGCCAAGTCAATGACGTAAGCTGGTGTTGGTACTTGTTCTAACTTCATCAGTCCACCATTTGTGGATTTTCAACCACAACCCAAGGTAAACCATACTCATTCAAAGCTTCCATGAATGGATCTGGATCCAATTCTTCAAGGTTATACACTCCAGCTTGTTTCCAAGTACCGTTCATAACCAATTTTGTTCCAATCATTGCTGGAACTCCTGTCGTGTAAGAAATGGCTTGTGAACCAACTTCTGCGTAACATTCTTGATGGTCGCAGACATTGTAGATGTAGATGGTCTTTTCAACACCATCCTTAACACCTGTAAAGATACAGCCGATATTGGTTTTTCCAACAGTACGTGGGCCAAGGCTGGCTGGATCTGGAAGCAAGGCTTTTAAGAATTGGATTGGTACAATTTCTTGGCCGTTAAAGTTAATGGTATCTGTACGAAGGAGTCCAACATTTTCAAGACATTTCATGTGCGTCAAGTAAGATTGACCAAAGGTCATAAAGAAGCGAATACGTTTGACACCTGGAATGTTTTTAGCTAATGATTCAATTTCTTCATGGTGAAGGAGATACATATCTTTTTGTCCAACTTGAGGGAAATCATACTCACGCTTGATAGACATGGCTTCGACCTCAACCCATTTTCCATCTTCCCAGTAAGAACCTGGTGCAGAAACCTCGCGTAGATTGATTTCTGGGTTAAAGTTTGTCGCAAATGGATAACCGTGGTCACCACCATTACAGTCTAAAATGTCGATATAATGGATTTCATCAAAATAGTGTTTGAGAGCATAGGCTGAAAAGACACTGGTCACACCTGGGTCAAAACCAGATCCAAGCAGAGCAGTTAAGCCTGCTTCTTTGAATTTCTCCTGATAAGCCCATTGCCATGAGTAGTCAAAGTAAGCAGTAAAACCAAGTTCCTTGCAACGTTTCTCATAAATAGCACGCCATTCAGGGTCTTCTGTATCCTCGGCTTCGTAGTTGGCTGTATCGATATAGTGAACTCCAGTCGCCAAACAAGCGTCCATAATTGTTAAATCTTGGTATGGTAAAGCTACGTTCAAAACAGCTTCTGGCTTATAGCTTTCAATCAAGGCAATCACTTCTTCTACCTTGTCAGCATCAAGAGCTGCTGTTTCAATCTTAGTATTTGTTTTGCCTTCTAATTTAGCTTTCAAGTCATCGCATTTTGACTTGGTACGACTAGCAATCATAATTTCTGTAAAGGTTTCGCTATCTTGACAAATCTTTGAAATAGCAACTTGGGCAACGCCTCCACATCCAATAACTAATAAACGACTCATTTTTTTCCTTCCTCTTCTTCTAAAATGTCCTCAACATACTTGGGCAACATAAATGCTCCCACGTGTAGGTTTGCAGTGTAGTATTCTGTGAAAAGCTGGCGTTTTTTCCAGCCTTCCTTGTCAAAATCTTTGACAGGGTGATATTTTTTTGATGCAAATCCAAACAACCAATAGCCAGCAGGACTGGTTGGGATGTGGGCCTGATAGACTCGGCTGATTGGAAAGGCTTGATTGACCTTGCGGTGCATGCTTCGGCAAGCTGACTCATCCTCATCAAAGAAGGGACTCCCATGCTGGTAAATCATGATGCCGTCTTCTTTAAGAGCACGATAACTATTTCCGTAAAATTCCTTGGTAAAGAGCCCTTCCGTATGTCCAAATGGATCTGTCGCATCGTTGATGATAATATCATAGTCATCTTCACAGTTTCGCAAAAAGCGTAGCCCATTTTGGTAGTAAATGGTAACACGAGGATCATCTAGCCCCGCAGCAAAGTCTGGAAAATACTCACGACAGACCTCGACCAACATTTCATCTGGTTCTACAATATCGATTTGTTCCAGTTCAGGATAGAGGGTTAATACTTGAGCAACACCTCCGTCGCCACCCCCAATAACCAAGACTTTCTTGGGATTTGGGTGGACAGCCATAGGAACATGAACGGTCATTTCATTGTAGACAAAATCATCCGCATCTGAGAACAAGACGTGCCCATTTAAAATCAAAATCTTTCCAAAAGCTGGTGTATCCAAGACTTCGATATCCTGCCATTCACTTTTACCAGCGTAGAGTTGCTTGGCTGTTCTCAGGGACAATTTCACATCTGGAGTATGAACTTCAGAAAACCATAAATCCATCTAGTTCTCCTTTCTCTTAATGACGTTGATGTGATTGACCTCAGGATCTTCCGTCCCTTGAAGGGAGCAACCACGTTCCTTGGCAAATTGGATATAGTCTACAATTTCTCGTGTAATGCGTTCGCCAGGAGCCAAGATAGGGATTCCTGGAGGGTAACACATGACAAATTCTCCACAGACCTGCTCAACAGATTCATCCAAGGTCAAACTTTTTCTCTCTGAATAGAAGGCTTCTTGTGGAGACAGCACTAACTCGGGCTGGATATATTCTCCTGCTATCAAGTCCTTCCCATCTCGTGAATAGAGTCTCTTGATATCAGCCAAAGCACCAACCAAGCGCTCGATGTCTTGGATACGGTCACCAATCGAAATATAGGCCAAGATATTGCCAATATCACCAAACTCAATCTGAATGTCGTATTCGTCTCGTAAGAGGTCATAAACCTCGATACCTGTTAAGCCAATACCCTGAGTGTAAACTGACAGCTTGGTTACATCAAAATCACAGACCGACACACCATCTATTAACTCTTTTGAGTAGGCATAGTAGCCACCGATAGCATTGATTTCACGACGAGCATACTCAGACAGTTCAATAACCTTCTCAAAGGATTCTTTACCACGAAGAGCCAAGTTGCGACGTGAAATATCTAGACTAGCCATCAACAAATAAGAGGCGGATGTTGACTGGGTAAGATTGATAATCTGACGAACGTACTCGGGATTCATCTGCTCCCCGATTAAAAGAAGCGAGCTTTGTGTCAAACTCCCACCAGACTTATGCATGGAAACTGCTGCCATATCAGCTCCTGCATCCATGGCAGAAATTGGAAGTTTACCAGTGAAATGCAAATGCGCTCCATGGGCTTCGTCCACTAAAACAAGCATGCCAGCTTCATGAGCCATTTCTGTCAACCCCTTTAGGTCTGAACAGATTCCGTAGTAAGTGGGATTGTTAATCAAAATGGCCTTAGCATCTGGATGGTCCTTTATGGCCTTGGCTACTCGGTCATTTTCAAGACCTAAAGCGATACCAATCTTAGGATCTACACTCATCTCGATATAGATGGGAATAGCACCACATAGAACCAACGCATTGATGGCAGATTTATGGACATTTCTCGGCAGAATAATCTTATCTCCTGCCTTGCAGGTTGACAGAATCATAGTCTGCACCGATGAAGTTGTTCCACCAATCATGAGAAAGGCATGGCTAGCTCCAAAAGCATCCGCAGCCAGCTCCTCGGCATCTCGAATAATCGAAATGGGGTGTCCTAGATTATCCAAGGGTTTCATCGAATTGACATCAATGCCAACACATTTTTCACCTAGCAGTTCGACAAGTTCTGGATTTCCCCGTCCACGCTTGTGACCTGGAACATCAAAGGGAACAATCCTTTTCTTGCGTAGCTTCACCAAGGCCTCATAAATAGGGGCTTGGTTTTGATCTAACTCTTTCAAGACATACTCCTTTACCGTATTTGTAGCGCCTCAAGAAGACAAAGGCGACCAAAGGTTGACTTATGAAAAAAGAGCAGGTTTTCACCTGCTCTGCAATCTTCTGACGTTTTTATGTTTGTTTCTTTTGAGTATGTCTGTTCCTGATGTTTCCTAACTCTCTAGTAGCAAATATTACGTACTTTATTGATCGTTTCACAAGATGACGTGTGCTCTCACCACACTGAAATTTATGAATTAGGACAAGTGTCCTAACATCAACTTATAAAAGTAGGCTTTTAACCCTATCAATAATGTGGCTTTTCAACCACGCTTCGGCATTCAACCCTGCCTGTCCGTAGGCATTTTTTACTCGGGTTTATATTTGCTAGAAAACATCATCTTATTTTCTAAGCTCCATTACTATATCACGTTTTTAAGAACTTGTAAAGTATTTTTTGATAAAAAACAAAAATATGTTCGCAAATTGTTTAGTTTATGTAAAAATATCGATAAATATTTTCTTATAAACGATTATAACGTGAACGAAATGATGATAGTATTTAATTTAAAATTCTTTCATGCCATTCTATACTCTTTCCATTCTGTGTTTGATAGATTAGACAAGATGACGACATTTTTACATTATTAAAATCGTGCAACTTTTTTCAGATAGTTTTAAAAGATTGATTTCCTTATATTTTTCCTTTATACTGGATAAAAAGGAGAATAATATGTCAGAAACAAATCACGAAATTGATTCAAATTTTGCAGGTCGTTTAAATATCCTGCGTGCGGGCGTTCTTGGTGCCAATGATGGAATTATTTCCATTGCTGGTGTGGTTATCGGGGTTGCCAGTGCCACGACCAATATCTGGATTATCTTTTTATCAGGCTTTGCGGCAATCTTAGCTGGTGCCTTTTCTATGGCTGGTGGAGAATATGTATCCGTTTCAACTCAAAAAGATACCGAGGAAGCGGCCGTTGCGCGTGAGCAGCTCTTGCTAGACCAAGATATGGAACTAGCCAAAAAATCCCTCTATGCTGCCTATATCCAAAATGGAGAATGCGAAACCTCTGCTCAACTCTTGACCAACAAGGCCTTTCTTAAAAATCCACTCAAGGCTTTGGTAGAGGAAAAATATGGGATTGAGTATGAAGAATTTACCAATCCTTGGCACGCTGCCATTTCTAGTTTTGTTGCCTTTTTCCTTGGAAGTTTGCCTCCAATGCTCTCAGTAACCATTTTCCCAAGTGAATACCGCATCCCTGCTACTGTTCTGATTGTAGGAGTTTCACTCTTGATGACTGGCTACACAAGCGCCAAACTTGGAAAAGCCCCAACCAAAACAGCTATGATTCGGAACCTAGCTATTGGCCTCTTGACCATGGGAGTTACCTTCCTGCTCGGACAACTTTTCAGCATTTAGAATACAAGAAATACCTCGATTTTGAAGTCGAGGTATCTTTTTTACATTTGCACAATCTTGCGATAGCTTCTTGAAGTAATCATGAAAATCAGCACATAGGCGATAAGGAAGATAGCGCAGATAGACAAGGTCACAATCAACATCATAGTCGTATCCAGTACACCAATCACTTTTAGAATCAGACTAAGCATATGATAGGCAAAGGCTAGATGTATGAAGGCAAAAAGCAAAGGAAGGAAGAAAACAGTTAAAACTTGTTTGTTAATGGTTTGCTTGATTTGCTTTTGATCTAAACCAACTTTCTGCAAGATAATAAAGCGCTCACGGTCTTCATATCCTTCAGAAATTTGTTTGTAGTAGATGACCAGAACGGTTCCGACCATAAAGATAATGGATAGGAAAATACCGATAAAGAAGACACCGCCAAAGAGGACACTCATTTGAGCACTAGCATCTGCTAGAGTGCTACCATACACATAGTTACCTTCAGTGTTTAATTGAGCATTAAACTTTTGTAAGTGTTTTTCATATTCTTCAGCGACTTTGAGTTGTTCTTCTTCACTAATATTTACATTCATACCACCGTAAAACTGATTATAGATAGCCGAATCTGGGAATTGGTCCAAAAAGGCTTGTAAATTAGGTACAACAAGGTAATTGTAATCAGAAGTCAAAATATTAAATTGATTTGGGACATGGTTCACAATGAAATCTTTAGTAAATTCTTCTTTTACAGAAAATTGATGATCGTTTAGAGTTAGAGCTTTCTGTTCTTTAACTCCCTCATTCTTGGCAAAGAGTCCAACCTCATTTCCTGATAGAGAAAGTTTTTGACCAGCCATAGTTTCATAATCTTTTTGGTCAAATACCATAAAAACTGTTTTGACTTGGACACGGTTTTGTCCTTTTTCAAATATGGTTAACTTGCTACCTTCTTGGTTTGCAACACCAAAGTAGGCGTAACGAAGAACTTCTTTTTCTTTGATATTATAACCTTTGTCACTTGCAAACTGGCTCAAGAGTTTGTCCAAATCTTCTTTTTCAACATTTTGTCCAGTAATCCCAAAATCATGAGGATTTAGAACTTTTTTAAAACTTTCTGAGGCATTGAAAATACTAGTCGCTGCTGACATGGTTACCAAAACCATTGTTGACAAGATAGCGATAGTTGCTAGTCCAACCGCATTTTTCTTCATACGGAAAATCAAGTTGGACACTGAGATAATATTATTTGGTTGGTAATAGTATTTCTTATTTTTCTTTAAGATTTGAAGGAAAACGGTAATCCCTGCATTAAACAATAGATAAGTACCAAAGATAACCAGCAAAACAGCTAGGAAAAAAGTTATTAGAGCTGTAAGGGGATCTTTTACAGTAACCGCAAGATAATATCCACCACCTAAACTAATCACACCAAGAATAGTTTGGAGAGATAGGAAACGACCTTTTTTCTCACCGCTAGCTTTCTCACGTGAGAGCTGGAGGGCATTCATACGGGAGATTCGAAGAGCATTCAGGAACATGAGACCTAGGAAAATCAAACCAAAGACAAGAAGTACTGTAATGACAACTTTCATCTGGAAGGTAGCAACTAGTTCTACCTTTAATTTCATCAGTTTGAGTAGGAAAGCGAAAATCAACTTGTCAAACAAGGCTCCAATACCGATACCTGCTCCAACAGTTAAAATTCCAAATACCACTAACTCCTTAAAGGTCATACTGATCAGATGGCGCTTCTCCAAGCCCAACATGCCATAAATTCCTAGTTCCTTGGAACGGTTCTTCATGACAAAACTATTGGCATAGAGGACGATAATGGCTGATGCAAGTGTAACGACAAACATACCAAATCCAAGTGTTGTTTGGATGGTTTCTCCTCCACGAATTTCTGCAATCTTGGGATTGAAGGTCAGGGAGTAAAAGAGATAGGTGACAGTGACTGCCAAGAGAACAGCCAGCGCAAAAGGATAGTAGAGTTTGCGGTTTTTAATCAAGTTCGATACCGCTAACTTATTGGTTAATCGAAACATACTAATTCACCTCGCTTGCCATGACAGTCAAGGTATCAGAAATTTCTTGGAACATCTGACGCTCTGTTTTCTCTCCACGGTAGATTTGGTTGTAAAGAATGCCGTCTTTGATAAAGAGTACACGTTTAGCTCTGCTAGCTGCTGCTGTGGAGTGGGTTACCATGAGAATGGTTTGGCCGCGCTCATTGATTTCATCAAAGACATCAAGTAAGGCTGCAGAGGACTTGGAGTCAAGAGCTCCTGTTGGCTCGTCCGCAAGGAGAATTTCAGGTTCTGTGATGATGGCGCGAGCTACTGCTACACGCTGTTTCTGACCACCAGAAATCTCGTAAGGGTACTTCTCTTGCAATTGGTTGATACCCAGATTCTCAGCTGTCACCACCAATTTCTTCATCATCTCCGTAATGGGTCTTCTTGACAAGACAAGCGGAAGCAAGATATTGTCCTTTACAGATAGAGTATCTAGCAAGTTAAAATCTTGGAAGACAAAGCCTAATTTTTCACGACGGAAGCTAGAAGCCTGTGAATTTTTAATGGTTGCGGTGTCAGTTCCATTCAAGTAAACCTGGCCACGAGTTGGTTTATCCAGCATAGCTAGGATATTGAGAAGAGTTGATTTACCAGAACCAGACTCACCCATGATAGCAACGTAGTCACCCTTTTCGACGGTAAAGTGAATATCCTTGAGGGCCTCTACTTGGTTGCCCTGAAAACGAGTTTTATAAATTTTTTGAACGTGTTTTACATCTAAAAGTGTCATGAGAATCTCCTTTCTTAATATCCCATCAAATGAAATGTTGCTTGCATCATAGCGCATCCCAGCTGAACACGCTCGATATCTTTGTGGCTTGGTTTTCTTGTTTTCTTATGTAAGGTTTGTTTCATGATGTTACTCCTTTGTTCTTTATGAGTCTAGTTTACATCAAAAAAAGACCGCTTGCCATAACCTAACCTTACAAAAGAGACTTTAATCTTACATTTTTGTAAGGTTGGGGGAAATGTAGATATTTTATCAGAAATATTTTACCATAAAAAGAAGGCAAGAAGAAAACCCTTGCGGATACAAGGGTTCAAAAATTTTAAAATAGATTAGTCGAATTCATAGACTAACAGTAAAATAACTGTTTCTACCTCACCAAAACCAGCCTTCATTATCGTCAATGGCTTGGGCGTCTTTGCATTTGCGTGGGCCTGTTCCGTACATTTCTGCTTCGATTTCTTCCTTGGTTGGCATGATAGAAGCTAGGATGATATAGATAATCACGCCAAGTCCAAAGTTTGCGACTGTAAAAATAGCAAATAGAAAACGAACAAGGGTAACATCAAAGTTCCACTTGTCTGACAGACCAGCCAAAACTCCTGAAATCATGCGATTTCGTCTCATTTTATAAAATTTACTGTTCATGATATTTCCTCTTTCTGCTAGGTTAGACATAGTATATCACGGGTAGGCTCGGCTTTCATCAGTCCTCAGGCTGATTTACTAGTAGCAATTTACCTTGACAAACTCCACAGCGATAGCGTTTAGTATCAATCCTTCGTTTGCGATGATAAGTTTGCTGGCAGGATTGGCAACGATAGAGCTTGATTGGCTTGGAGTTGCTATTGGGCAAGGTTGGCACAAAGCGTAATCCATCCACTGCTTTCAAAAGTTCCTTAAAATCCCGATCCTTGTGTTGATAGCCCTTCCCTTGAAAATAGAGGTGATAGTGACAGAGTTCATGTCGGACAATTTTCCTAAAAACATCCAAACCCAGTTCCTGATAAACCTTGGGATTAAAATCCAAATGCCCATCTTTGGGGAAAAATCGCCCACCTGTCGAACGTAGACGAGAATTCCACTGGGCTTGATGGATAAAAGGCTTCCCGAAGTCTTCTAGCGAAACTTGCTTGACGTAATCAGTCAGTTTCATTTGGAGCGAGGAGCGACAGATTGACTTTTTCCCGTTCAGTATCAATTTTCTTAACCCAAACAGTTACCAAATCACCGACGGACACCACTTGGCTAGGATGTTTGATAAATTCGTGACTCATATGAGAAATATGAATCAAGCCATCCTCATGAATCCCGATATCAACAAAAGCACCGAAGTCAACGACATTACGCACTACTCCTTCTAGCTTTTGCCCAACCACTAAGTCCTTGATATCTAGGACGTCTTGGCGAAGCACAGGTGCGTCAAAGGAATCACGGCAATCTCGACCTGGTTTGAGAAGGTCTGCAATGATATCCTTAAGAGTTTCGGGACCAAGGTCTAGCTCTTGCGCCATTTCCTTAACTGAAAGCGACTTGAGTTTGCTTTGGGCCTCTTCGTTCAGTTCCTTGATATCCAAGATTTTGAAGAGTTCCTTGACGGCAGCATAATTTTCTGGATGAACTCCTGTATTATCAAGGATATTGCTACTTTCAGGAATACGGAGGAAGCCAGCTGCCTGTTCAAAGGCCTTAGCTCCCAGACGAGGAACCTTCTTGATTTGAGCGCGTGAAGTGATTTTTCCTTCTTCCTCGCGGTATTTGACAATATTTTCAGAAATGGTTTTATTAAGTCCAGCCACATGGGAAAGAAGAGCTGGGCTGGCCGTATTGACATTGACACCAACTTGGTTCACCACGGTATCCACGACAAAGTCTAGACTTTCAGACAATTTCTTCTGACTGACATCATGCTGGTACTGGCCGACACCGATTGACTTAGGATCGATTTTGACCAATTCCGCAAGGGGATCTTGCAAACGACGGGCGATGGAGATAGCCGAACGCTTTTCAACAGTCAAGTCTGGAAACTCCTGACGAGCAAGTTCGCTAGCAGAATAGACAGAAGCACCACTTTCATTGACGATAACATAGCTGACTTCTGGAAAATCTTTCAGAACTTCCGCCACAAAGGCTTCACTTTCACGACTGGCAGTTCCATTTCCGATAGCAATAATTTCCACGCCGTATTGACCAATCAAATCTGCCAAATCTTTCTTGGACTCTTCGATTTGACGAGCTGATGCTGGTTTAACAGGATAAATAACCTGAGTTGTCAGCATTTTTCCTGTCGCATCAACGACAGCTAACTTGGCACCTGTACGAAAGGCAGGGTCAAACCCAAGAACCACGCGCCCTTTCAGAGGAGCAACCAAGAGGAGATTGCGCAGATTGTCAGAAAAGAGTTGGATAGCCCCTTCTTCCGCTTTCTCAGTTAATTCTGTACGAATACGGCGCTCGATAGCAGGCAAGACTTTTTTCTTAACAGATTGCTGAACAACTTCATCAATATAAGCATTTTTCACCTTGAAACGAGCAGCGAAGAAGGCAAGGATACGGTCCGTCGCATGTTCAAAACCGATCTTCAAGACACCTAGCTTCTCCCCACGATTGAGGGCCAAGGTACGATAACCCTGCATATTTCCAACCGTCTCTGAAAAATCATAATAAATCTGAAAAACCTGCTTTTCATCAAGACTTTCATCCTTGACTTGAGAAGTGAGTTTAGAGTGTCTCAGCACTTCCTGATAAGTCATGGCGCGCAGTGTTACATCTTCCGATAAGGCTTCGACCAAGATATCAACTGCACCAGCCAAGGCTTCCTTCCCCGTCGCAAATCCTTCACAGACAAACTTCTCAGCCTCTTTCTCTAAGGCAGCTACATTCTGCAAAATCAGGCGAGCAAGAGGAAAGAGTCCAGCTTCACGGGCAATGGTTGCCTTGGTCCGACGTTTTTCCTTAAAGGGCAAGTAAAGCTCTTCAACATCGGCTAATTTTTCAGCAGCAAGGATGGCTTCCTCCAATTCTTTCGTTAGCTTGCCTTGTTCTTGGATTTTAGATAGAACAGCTTCCTTACGATCATTGAGGTTAGTCAATGTTTTATCTAAGTCAATAATGGCCTTGATAGCCACTTCATCCAGACTACCAGTCATGTCCTTGCGATAACGCGCGATAAAAGGTATAGTCGCCCCTTCTGCTGTTAAACTTAGAACAGTATCAATTTGCTTTAACGTCACTCCCAAATCCTGGGAGATTTTTTCATATTTTTTATCCATGAATCTATTATACCATAAGCTAAACGTTTCAAATTATCTCTTACAATTTTAAAACATAAGTTGGTGAATAAATTTCCTTCATTTCAATATTCTATTTATTGAGAAGGTTGCAATTTAATTCTAATAGTTTACAAAAGAATCTATGAGTAATTTCACTGTTTTTATTTTTTACAAAACGCTTTATAAAGCTATTTGTTGAAGTTAACGAATCAATTTTCAGAGCAAATAAAAAATCGCAAGCTTAAGCCTGCGGTGGGGATAATCTTTGGCTCTATAATATTTGTAGTGGGTAAATCCCCTATAGATATTATGGAGCCTATTTTTGTGTAGAAAAAAAGTCCCATAAAATCTATAATGAAAAGCGACCAAACTATCATTAGAAAGAATCATATGGAACAATTACATTCTATCACAAAACTACTCGATATTAAAGACCCTAATATCCAAATTATAGATATCATTAATAAGGGTACACACAA